>JBBAAG010000002.1 GCA_041658405.1 Elusimicrobiota bacterium | reverse complement strand
CTCATAAACTTGAAGCGTTGGTATTAAGAGGGAATGCTTATTACCAACTAAAGAAATACCAAAACGCGATTGACGACTATAATGAAGCAATAAAACAGGACCCAAACTACGAACTTCTATATTCAAGCCGCGCAGCGGCATATTCAAAAATCAGGGAAAAACACCCTGAATGATTAAAAAACACGTATTCCCATTACTTTTAATCATAGCTCTATGTTTTATAGTTCTCTCACCGAGTTTGAATAACAAGTTCACAAATTTTGATGATGACTTGCTTATTACTGAAAACATGGCGATACGAACATGTTCGTTTAATACCATAAAGTATATATTTACGAATCCCATTAATTTTGAATACAGGCCTATAACATACATACTCTATACCGTGCAATACAAGTTTTTCGGGTTAAATCCGCGGGGCTATCACGCAGTAAGCCTTATACTGCACCTATTGAATACAGCATTAATATTCATCTTTGCCATGGTCCTTACAAAACACTATTTTATCGCTATTTTCACAAGTATTATTTTTGGAATACACCCGTTGCAGGTACAGTCCGTCGCGTGGATTGCCGGGCAGGATGACTTGGTATACACTACATTTTATTTACTGACATTAATTTACTACTCAACACAAAAACGTGTAGGGAACCGTATCTACCATCTTTTTTGTTATACACTATTTTCATTAGCGTTACTCTCCAAACCATTAGCTGTTACAATACCTTTCGCACTGGTTTTGATAGACTTTTATAGCGAAGGAAAACTTGCGGTTAAACAGTTAATCAATAAAATACCGTTTATCATAATCGCACTGGCTTGGGCTGGATTTACAATAAATATTTTGAATAACAGCTATTTAACCCAGGATTTTGTCAATATTTACAAACGAATAATGGATCTAATCCTCACTGCTTACGAACTATGCTTGTATTCCCTAAAAATAATATTACCCGTAAAACTCGCATGCGTATATCCCACTCCATCGGCTTCATCCTTACCGGTTGTACTATCGGTTATTATATTCCCACTAATTGTATATACACTTTACAGAATCGCAAAGAAAGACAGGCTAATTATTTTTGGCACATTATTCGCAGGAATAACCATTCTGCCGGTCTTACACTTCTTTGTAAATCACGCGATGTCTGACCATAGAGTATACCTGCCAATGCTTGGAATATCGCTGATAATCTCAAAACTATTGATAAACTTACAGGGGTTTCTGAACAAATCCGTTTACAACCACCTGGGTACCGTAACAGTTATTACATTCTGCGTGTTGATCACAACAACATCCTCGTTTCTGTCAAACAGCAGGACAAAAGTGTGGTTCAACAGCTACTCTTTATGGAACACAACATTAAAAGATTATCCCGGATACGCGCTGGCTTTAACGTTTCGCGGATACGCATATTATTATGACGGCCAATATGACAAAGCTTTACGTGACTACAACGAATCATTGTCAATAATGGTGCATACCCGCACATTAATGGACCGCGGCGCGGTATATTATGCAATAGGAGAATATGAAGCAGCAATTGCAGATTTTTCGTTGTCAATAAACTCGTCTATGTACAAATTCAAAGCGCTTTTATTGAGAGGAAACACTTATTATAAAATGAAAAAATACCAGAACGCTATCGATGACTATACTGAAACAATTAAACTTAATCCCAGCTACGGCCCTGCATACTTAAACCGTGCGACGGTATATTCAGAAACCGGTAATAAAGACCTTGCGACTGCCGATTTTCTGCAAGCCAGGATTCTGGGGTATACAAACACTCAAAAATAGCGGTTACTTAACATACTTTTTTTGAGAGAGCTCTACCAGCGACTCTCTTGCCATCTGCAGGTTTGGATTATATTTTAATGCCAGTTTAAATTCCTGTGCAGCAGCAACGTATTGTTTCCGCTGAAACAATATTTCGCCCATATCGTTATGAACATTCGCCGACATTGGATTTTGTTCTATTGCAAGATAAATAGTTTTTAACGCTTTTTCTGTATCTCCCATTTTAGTATATACCGCCGCCATCCTATGAAACAATCCCGAGACACGCCTGCTGTACTGGTTTTTGGATAAACTCAGGTAAATATTCAGGGCTTCCGGATACTTCCCCATTTCCTCCAATATTTTACCTTTAACAAACAAAACCCTGAAATCATTTGGCGCCTGCTTAAGCCAGGTATCTACTGTTTCCAGTGCCTGGCCATACTTTTTCCCCCTTGCGAATGACAACGCAAGTTCTTCCCGCAAATATGTGTTAAAAGGATACCTGCTTATTCCTTCGATCAAAACATTTTGCTGGGTTTCATATTTTTTTAGGCCTTTATAAAATTCTGAGAATGAACCGTATGTAATCTCGTTTTGTTCTTTCGTATTTATTGCCTGAACAAACAATTGTTCTGCTTTATCATATTCTTTCCGGTTAGCACAAACAACTGCCATATTATGCTGCGCTGACCCGGACCAGGGAGACTGATTATATGAAACCGTATAAAAACTATCGGATACGTTCCAAGTATCTGTCCTATACTCTAATAACACAGAATACCATATAACTAAAACACCTGCAGCACCCAGCAATATTCTATTGTCTGATTTACAATATTTTGTTACTACCCAAGCCAAACAAAAACAAAAGGGTATACTTGTCAGGTACAAATACCGTTCTCCAAAAGGATAGTTTATCACCGGAATAATATTCATCGCCGGTAATAGCGTAATACCCCATACAAACAATACAAACCCTATGGGTTTTCGTTTTATCAATGACCATATAGCATAAACCGTTAACACTAAAAAAACCAGCATCCCTGAAATTAAGCGTAAATCAAATAAATTTTCAAATACCGGTATTTTGTGGAATAATGCAAGATTCACCGGCGCAATAAGTAATTGAATATACAACAAATGAATATACATCATACTCGCGATATTACTCCACAAACCACCTCCCACGTATTGAGTTCCATAGGGAACATACATAAACCCGAAACGTATCAGCAGATAAAACATTGTTGGCATTAAATAATACTCTGCCAAACGGGTACAGGTTTTTGAAACGCTGTTATTTGAACAAATAATTCTTTCATACACAAAAACCAGGGGTAAGTATATCAATGCCGTTTCTTTTGAAAATAGCGCAAGGGTATAACCGAGAATCGACAACAATTTTTTTGTAGTGGCATACTTCCCGTTTTGTTCAAGTAAATACAAGTAAAATGCCAACAATACAAACAGCGCCACAATAATATTATCATTATTCGAGATACACAGTACCGCTTCACTATTCACAGGATGGATGATAAACAGCAATGCCGTGATAAACGCCGGCTGTACCGACTTTGTTAATTGCAAAACTATAAGAAAGATCAGCCATCCTACCATTAAATGAAGCGCCGGGTTAAGCAAGCGATGCCCGTAAATATTTCTTCCCCATATAAGAAAATTAACAAAATATGATAACGTAACTACAGGGCGGTAACTCCGTTCATGAGTTGCGGTAAAGTATTGTGAACCAAGCAATATTTTGAGATTCCCCGGATTTGAGTATAAAGATTCTTTATCATAATAAAAAAAAGCATCATCCCAAACAAACGGATTGTCAATAGTGTGGCCATAAAGAAGAATTGTAGCGAGTAACAGCAAGCCAAACAGTGAATACTTCGTTTTAGGCGATATCATCTCTATTAATTTGACTCTTCAGCCTGAATAATCAATTGTATTGTTTGTATTTCTTCATTAATCACCCCTAGCGGAGTGTATAGCTTGAACCACAAACTACGCGACAATCCGGGATAAACATGATAACCTTTAACATCCGCATCATCGCTATCATACGCGATGTTTGTGGCAGACGCAGGTTTGGGTGTCAGAAGCACATTATCATCAGTTGCCTCACTAAAATACTCGCTTGCCGGCTGTGCATCGTAATACGAAAACACTCCTTTGATTGCAAAAATATTACCCGCAGGCGTGTTACTTACATCCCAAACAGTATTTGCTCCGCCTGCAGTTCCTGTAACAACGTTTATACTATATGTCTGATACACAGTCCCTAAGTGGTTAACAGTAATAGTGCTGGTAGTCTGCTTAACTTCGCCGGGAGATAAGGTCTCAAAGTTGAACATATTATCAGTATTAGGAATATCTATCGCTATGATCACAACCTGTGCCCACGCGGAAGCAGCGTTTGATAATGGCGACCAGTTACCCACGCTATCGCGGTACCACATCCTAATCCAGTACGTTGAGTTTTCTACTAAATTGTTCAGTAGGTAATCAGCTTCTGTGTTCATTGCAATAGGGCCGGTGCTGACTACCACCTGAGCATTTGCCTTCTGTGCATCCCACCAGCTATCCGTAGGGTCTTCATAAACATCCGGTGATGAAAAGGAGGAGTACATAATATAATAACTACTCCCGGCGATAAGGTCTATGGTTCCGAAATTATCACCCGGAACTGTCCATGTAAGCTCAATAGTTCTACCCAGAGCGCCGGTTAATGCTGACAATGTATTCACAGCTGCAGGAGAGTCAGCGTCATAGTATAACGTTGTTGCGCGTATATCCGATGCTGAACCTCCGGCATTATCAGTTTTTAAAGTCATATGGTACGTTACAAGTGAAGTCAACGGATGTCCGTCGATATCATTTGTAGTTATCCCGGCAAGCGACGTAGTCTGCTGTGTTAGCGTTGCAAGATTGATATCCATATCAGTCAACCTGTAATAATGCGGGGAATAATAATCGGTTGTATTATCGTTCGGTAATGCGTCAAACCTTACCGTATCAAATACACCCCCGCTGCTGTCCCCGCCAAGCGTAAACTTTATCGTAAATGTCCGGGATAAGTACTGGTCATTTACCGGCATTGCAAGAGTATTTGAGAACCCGGCATCCGTATTTTTCCCGCCTTCATTACTCGGGTTTATCGTAGTAAAATCATTTGCGTCATTATCCGTATCCGTCCCGTCGGTAACACGGCCGATTGACCGTGGTGCAGCAAGATTACCGCTGGTGTATGTTGGATACGTATTAACATTCGCGCCGGTATAGTTCATATACCCTGTATCATACCCGACATCTGTATGCCACCACTGCACGCGGTCAACTGCCTGCCCGGAAGCGTTCTCAAGTACCACAAAATCCCCCGCCGCATCAAGGCCGGCCCCGGCATTGTTTGACATACAAAAATCCCAGGTATAATAGTCAGTTGATTCTTCTGTTAACTCATTGGTATCCGAACTAGAAAAACTAGAATAATTCCGTGAGTTAAACCCGCTGGTATCAATCCCTGCAGTAAAACGCAGCGGGCGCCAGTACGGGTCGGTACTTGCAACTCCGCGTTTATTCCTTAATGAATAATTCGTCAATACTTCACTGGCAGAAGCGTTATTTGATTTAAACTCCACAAATTCGTCATTGAGTAGCCCGTACCGCACTTCATTAATTTTTATGTTGTTACTAACAGAATTTACAAGATTGCATGTCGGAGTGGGGTCGCGTTCAAAATACGTATTTCCATCGGATATACGCGCGAACGAGATTGGCTTATTAGCGTCGTCTGTATACAAACTGGGATACTGTAGGGTACTTACGAAATTATTAAACTGATCAATAATCCTTACCATCCCGCTGGTAACCTGCATATCGTACCAGGACGAGGTTGTTACTACAGTGTTATAACTCAACGCCGTACCGTTTTCAATAGCCCAGATATCGTAATAAATATTATTAGCCATAGTATCTAACGTCCCGGAAGTGTACTTAACTTTCCATCCTGAGAGGTCTATCGTATTACCAAACCTGGAATACAACTCCACCCAGTTGACATTAGCTCCGCCGGAAGGAAATATTTCGTTTACCATAACCAACCCTTCCGGTTGAGCGTAGGTAGAGGTTGAGTTTGACATATCCGACCAATACCCTCGCTTGTCACTGGTTTTCATCCTGAAGTAGTAAGTCGCACCCGGTACCAGGCATGTTATGTAACACATCTGATTGGCATAAGGTTCCGTCGTGGTTGCTATGTACAAAGTATACGTCGGTGACGGAGGCGAGTCCCAGTTTGTTATCTCACCGGTATTAGAATACTTGATTAGATATCTCCCGTCAGTAAGTGTATCATTCCACCCGTTATCCCCCGGTGCTACCCAGGAAAGCGAAACATACCCTGATGCCCATGCTTGTGTAACACCCAGAGTTGTAACAGCTGCGGGACACTGGCTGCTGACCACCATTACGGATGACGACCACGCACTGGCCTTCAACCCGCTATCTATTGTCTGCACACGGTAATAGTACGACGTATCCGCCTGTACGTCTTTTAACAGCAATACCTGATTATCACTCCCGGGCCGTCTCGGGCGAAGGTAGTTACCCATAAGATTATTCGCGTAATAACTTGGCACAAACTGGTTCACAGTTTCCGCGGTATCCGACCCAGCGCTTATGTTGTAATACAACCCATCCGCATCTGTGGTTTCCGTATCACTGCCGTTGGGGAAGGTAAACGTAATCGCATGTGTTACTGTAGAGTAGATCAACACAAAACTCGCTGCTGCAGGCGCAGTTGGTATTGTATTTGGCGAAGAACCCAATCCTGTATCCGCAAGAGTGTTTTCATAAACCCGGGTAATATTTGTCAGTGCGGGCGACTCATAAGACCTCCCAGCGACGATAAAGTCAAGATCTCCGTCGTTATCCGCTTCGATGAACCCAACCGTTCCATACCTCACCGCGCTATATGAAAGGTCATCGGCAAATATTGTAAACCCGCTCCCCGTATTTTCGTAAATCTTCAACATCATTGTCGTTCCGACATAGCCGGTATATACAATATCAAGATCACCGTCACGGTCAATATCCCCAAACGCTGTGTGCCCATGGTATCCTGCGGTAAATGATACCCCGGAATCCGTGAATGGCGCAGCGGCATTGTTTTGGTTTCGGTAGAGTTTTATACTAGCTTCTGAACCTGTATAACCCATCACTAAAATGTCCATATACCCGTCATTATCATAATCCCCTGATGCGATATCGCACCATTTTACCCCGGTAAGTTCCTGTACTTCAGTAAATGAACTTCCCTCATTGCGGTAAACACCGGTATACGGCGTAAACGAAGTATCATTCCCGGCAACAATGAGGTCAAGGTCGCCGTCGTTATCATAATCCAAAAACCTTGCGCAGCTGTTATCCCCGACGGATGAAATATTAACGCTATACGAACTGTCGTAAGTAAACATCCCAGCGGTATTTTTATAGAGCTTTGTAGTGGCATACAAATTAGCATTTGAAGTCCCTGTCCCGGTGACTACCAGATCCTGCCATCCGTCATTGTTATAATCCCCGACATCAATACTTCCATAGGCAGTTGCAGTAATTTCAGTTACTGCCGCACCGTCTGCGTTAAACATTTCATCTCCGCTATCATACTTCATAAGTTCTGCTACTAATACTGAGCCGGTATATCCTATATTCATCAAATCCTGATCCCCGTCATTATCGTAGTCAAGCCATTTCATCTGGCCGGCATTTAATGCAGATAATTCTGCAAAAAAACCAAACGACGCACCCGCATTATTTTTGTAAACATACGTGTACCGCTCAGGAGCAGCTGATTGCGAAGAGCCGCTTACTGCGAAATCCTGATACCCGTCATTATTAAAATCCGCAACTGCCAAAGCGGAGAACGCAAACTGTTTATCCATATCCTGCCCCCGGGTAAAGTAGCCGGCATAGGAATTAGCCTCATTCGAATTTATACTTACATTCCCATGCGCATCCACCGTCCATATATGCGCGTAATACTTTGTTGCATCGGGGCAGAGATTCCCGATGTAATACGCCTGAGCCTCATCCGGCGTGGCTGTAGTGGTGATAGCAACTGTATAATCCGCAAAGGACCATGAATACGCAGGATCTGTTGACACTTTTATCCTGAAAACACCATTTGTAAGAGTTCCTGTTTCATCATCTTCACCTGGTGATGACCAGGTTAGTTTTAACTGATCTGCGCGTGAAGCAACGAGGTCGGCAACAGGGCCGGGTTCTGTGAAATCGCCGCAGTAAAATCCGGCATACACATATTTTACAGGCGACCCTCCTCCTTCGTTGAGGACAGAAATCCCGCCGGGTTCACCCAATGCGTAGTACACCGTCGCGTCGTTAGTAAGATCCTGATCGAATTGCATATATCCCGCCTGCGCGAAGACATCACAAAAAATTTCGTAATTCCCGGAAGTATCCTCCATTTTAGGCACACCGCCATAGTAGTATCCGTAGTTATACGGCCCGAAGTATCCCTGAGTACTGCTCGCATTATCGCTGTTATACGGTTTCAGGTGCAGGTAATACGTTCCTTCCCCCGCAGTGGAGGTCGATATACCTAATGTTGAAGCGCTCCACATTTCTTCCGACCCGGTAAACGTATAACTCGTATTCTGCGATACCTTATAACGATAATAGTATGTTCCTTTTGTCCCTGTATCATTATTTGACCCAAAACCTATAGCGTTAGTAAAAACAAATATGGCGTCAGGGTATGGAACACCGGTCTGCCGGCTATTAGTTTCAGTAACATTTGCGGGCTGCGGGTATGTATATTTTGCAGCGGTGGAAGAATACGACGTTGCCGTACC
Source organism: Elusimicrobiota bacterium (assembly GCA_041658405.1). NCBI lineage: Bacteria > Pseudomonadati > Elusimicrobiota > Elusimicrobiota bacterium. Next base: position 121,217 of record JBBAAG010000002.1, on the reverse strand, counting down.
GTCACCGTTCTTCGCATCTACTGACACTGTATACTGCCTGTTGGCAGTAAGCCCGGAAACGTTAATTGTTCCCCACACAGACTTTGTCTGATACACCGCCGACGCGCCTAAAGTCTTTGCTGACTGCACATACTCAGTCCCTCCGGAATGCACAACTTTTATAGAAAACGTTGTGTTTGTCGGATTACTATTTTCGTTTATTACTACATTGATAGACGTCGAAGATACTGCGGTAACCGTCGGTGCGCTTGGCGTATTGCAGAGAGTATACTTATACGTAGGCGACGGTGCGGTGTAGGAAGAATCCTTATTATCACCATTACGGGTCCATACTCGATAATAATGTATAGTATTGGGTGATAATCCTGTATCATCGTAATACGCATTCGCGGAATTAGTTTCTGCGGACCAGCTTGTACCGGTTATTGAATGCGAGGTGTAATACACCACCGCAGAATCATTACTGTTGGTAGTCCATGAAAAATATATGCTTGACACTGTAATGGTCCCCCAGGTAATCGTCCCCGGCGGGTTGGGTAGTGTATACTTATACGCCGGTGTCGGCGTTGCATAAGAAGTATAGGTGCCATCCCCGTTTTTTGCACAAACTTTATAATAATACTTTTTCCCCGGGGTGAGTGATGAATGCGTTAAGTAGGTATTAGTAGTTTCACCCGCAAGTAACCACGAAGCACCGTCATTTGAATACTCCAGCCGGTAAGTCGTCCCCGCAGCATTCCCGTTAGCATTCCAGGACATATAAATACTTGTTGTCGTAATAGTCCCCCAGGTAAGACTTGTCGGTGCGGCAAGGCATAATGTGTACTTTGAAACTTCCGCGCTGTAAACATACGCCCCGCCGTAATTAAATTTCCCTGACGGCGCGTCTCCGATTGCCTGGAATGTATACATTGTATTCGCCGATAATCCTGTCACCACCTTATCACCCCAGGTAGCGTCTGTCTGCCACACAGCGCTGGCACCCAGTGTCCCGTTGGATTGAACGTAATACGTACTTGCCCCGACGGTAACTTTTATTGCGTAGATCATAACCGCAGCATTACTTCCCGGGGCAATGTTGACATTCAAACTTGATGACGTAAGTGTTGTATCCCCAACCGTCGGCGTTCCCGGCGTGCCTGTAATAAGGACATTACTAACTTCATCTTCATATGCCCAACCGGAAAGGTTAGCGTATGTATTACTCGAATCATGCCAGTTACGGGTACGTACGGCAATCTTATACTCCTGCCCTACCACCAAACTTGACAACGTACCGGAAACAACATTATGATCGACATACGCATTGTGATAAGTCCAAGCTGACCACGTACCGCCCGGGGTACGGTTCACTACAGCCACATCATACCTTGCGTCATACGTCCCGGCAGTCCATGACCAGGTCGCAGCGGTTGTTCCTTCGGTATACGCGCTTACATTGGGTGAAGCCGGTGCGCCGGGGTTTATTAAAATCATACGGAAACAGTCAGCTGCTGTGCCTAGAGCAGACCCGTCACCGCTACCGGAAATCCTGAGAATCGCGGATGTTGCTGTTTGGAATACGTTTTCTTGTAGCACCCACTGTGTCGTGTTTTGGCTTTCTGTAGAGTAATACCACGACCCGCTATAAATCCCGACATTCGCAGAGTAAGTGCTGTCAGAACGGTTATAACAGTACCAATAGTAAAGATAATACGCTGATGCGTCCACTCCTATATGAAACCCGCGGACATCAGCCCCATTACTTGCCCAGCCCTGATTAAAATCGTCGTATGCCCAATCGTATGCAGGATCGATATGAGTCCATGTTCCCCCTTCATCCACCCCATCGTTAAGAGTTAACGTTAACGCAGCAAAACAAGGGGTGAGCGGTATCATACAAAATATCAGGATTAAGAAAAACGGTATTAATCTTTTTTGTAGTCTTCCGTTTTTGTGTGGCATCTATCTTTTTCCCCGCGTATTAAATGACCATTTATGCATTGCTTTCATCCTGTTTTTGGTGTTGCTCCATACACCGTCTGAAGATATTACAACCGAATACTTTTCATTGTCATCCAGAGGAAATTTGAAATCTATCCGGATACTCTCAACCGCTTCGGTTAATGCGATGTTATCCAGATTTGTTTCCACCTCATTATTCCTGCGGCCGTATACTTTAATAAAATCGTTGTCAATCCATACCGGCTGATTGAATGTTAATTCCAGATACTGATTATCGGTTGACATTTCGTCTAAATACAAAGTACTCTTATCTGAGGGGTATATCCCCAGTATTTGCAACGGAAATTCTTTAACTGTACGGAACTTAAACGTATACGGCGTAAGTACCTGGCCGTTGATATCCATAATTTTGTCGGTAAGAGTAATCTCGTATTCAGTATCATACTCCGCCTTTATGGGTAATAAAAGCATTGTACGCATAGGCATCGGTATTTTTTTTAATTTTGGCATATACGCGGACGCTGCTTTACCGTTGATTGACACTCGGGATGGTAAAAGGCTGTTTATGTCAATCTCAGTATCCGTATTAATTACAATATTCAATTCTACCGGAACATCAACACTTCCATTAGCAGGCATTGTGTTAACAACTTCAAATCCATGAACAACAGTGCTGAATAACAGCAAAGCTATTGACAGACAACATAGTTGTTTTATAGTCATACATAACCCTCTTCAATATCTACACTTTAACTTTACATTTCAAATATGTAGGCCTACTATATTAATATACATAAAAGCCCTTTTTGTCAAGTATAAAAGCAATATTAGTTTTTCTCCAAAGCCGGATGCAATTCAACCGCTCTTTTGTAATACATTTTAGATTCCTCCCGCTTACCGATTTTGCTGTAAATTATGTACAAATTATGCCAAGCACGCCAGAATTCCGGATATTTTGCTATACACTCTTTCAATACGCTAACTGCTTTCTGACGATTGCCTGATTCAAACAATAGAATTCCGTAATCACTAAGTATTTCGGGGGTAGTATACCCTGCCTGAATCGCTTTTTCAAAATAGGCTAATGCAGCAGAATGGTTACCGGATAATACCATAGTTGTCCCCAACCCGTAAAATACCCGTCCGTGTTTGGGGTTAAAAATTTTTTCAAACTTCTTTTTTGCTAAACCTATCTTTTGTTGAGATAAGTACAAGAATCCGAGGTTAGTACTAATATCTTCATCCCGCGGTAATTGAGTTTCAAGTGCGTTGTACTGTTCAATTGCTTTTATGATCTCATTTTTTTTGACGTATAATTCAGCTAATGAAGTCCGCGCATCAATCGCGCGGTTATTTTTTTCTAATGCCAGTTCATACATCCTTTCCGCGAGAATTACGTCTCCTTCTTTCTCAACCAACTGCCCAAAAAATAAGTATGCCGCATAGTATGAAGGCTCAATTTGTTTTGCGGTATTGAAACACCGCATCGCATCATCACGCCGGCCTAGATATGCGTACACATTGCCGAGTTCAGCCCATCCTTCGTATAGTTTAGGATGTACGTCAAGTATTTGCGTATACACATCCACTGCTTCAGCATAGTATCCCAGAATACAGAACAACTGTGCTACAGCAACTGCCTTGGAGGGTATACGGTTTTTTGCCGCAGTATCAGGCAGGGATTCCATAACCGCAAGTTTTTGTTTTCCCAAAAAGTAAAAACTATCTTTTATGGGGATAGAATTTACTTCCGCGATTTTTTCATCCACAAAAACTATTGAATTTGAATCTATGAACGCCACCCTCCACCCGTTTTTCCGCCAAAGGTAGGACACAAGCGTTTTTGTGCTTAAGTCAGAATAATCTAAAACCACAGTATTAATCCCATACTTTTTTTCTGTTATATCATAATTTTCGTGATACCTCAGTGTTTCAGTGTAGTCCCCAAAAAAATCTGCAATGCTCATAGTACAACGCCCGTCAATAAACACCTTTGTTTTTGGAAACAGCCGCCACATCAAGTACCCTCCTGATGTAAAATCATTAAACATCCGGATATCAGATTTCATGTTTTTAACAAACTCCGCTGCGTTTGACATAAAATGCTCTTTTTTTATACCTAACCCGAACTCGCGGATATCACGTTGCGAATAATAGTACTTGTTAGTAACAACCATACCCCCAAAAATTCCCGAGCATATAATAAATGCTGCAATAATAATGTTTTTATACAGTTTACCGATTTTGTTTTCAAAACTCAGCACTACAGCCGGTAGGTTGTCAATACTTATAACCATCGCAAAAAAACAAAACAGTGCAATATTGCGGATAGATATTATCGATAATACCAGCAATGGGATATATAGCACAACCTGTACAACCTTGCGTTTATTTGGGAAAAACAACAATAGCGCTGAAATGATTATCATCACTTTATATTCCCAGAATTTCGCGGAAAATACCGGGAATAACATAAATGCGGAATTAAATTCTATAACATACTGTTTAAACACTGCATTACCGGTAATTGCCAGGATTGACAGAAGATCAAGGGGTATCAGCCAAATTCTCCATAAAAAAGGGTTTAACATACTTGCAACTGTCAATGCAATAAACATCACCCCGAATTCAACCGTCGTGATAACACCTGTGATCTTCTCCTTCTTCTTAAATAACGAATCAATAAAATATGCGAACGAAACTGCGAGGCCTAATACAAAGTATCCGTGGATATTCGACCATAGAGCCTGTAACAAAACCAGCAGTATTCCGCAGGGTAGCACTGTGCGTTTGTCAATAACGCGAAATATGTATAGATAAACAGCAAAGAACAGGTACGAAACCACTTCAGGCCTGGGTGTTATACGAAAAGATACCGCTATGATTGTTAATATAAACAAAATCGCTGAAATATACCCGCGCTTACTTTTTTCTGTTGTAATAAAGAAAAAATATAATCCCAGCAATCCGGTTAAGATTGAAAGAACCAGCAACCCGTTTATCCCGGCTGCCTGATGAATAAGATATGATGCCAGGTCATATGCCCAGCTATAATCTATCCACCGCAGTGTTTGACAAGTATACCTGCCCAACAGAGTAGACGGAAGCGCGTGGTTTGCATAAATATACTCACCTAACTTCAGCCTCCACCAGATATCGGGATCCGCAAGTTTTGTGGTAAAAAGAATCGCTGCGAGGATAAACAATACAGCGTAAACAAGTTTTTTCATGACAATATTTTATCATTTAATTAATAAAACAATAATGTATTAATGTAAAATTGTATTGTATGAAAACATCAAAAATAACAGTTTTGAGCGTTATAACACTTTTTGCCGTAATAACACTATCTTTATCTCCGGTGTTCCGCAACGAATTTGTCAACCTGGACGATTATTCAGTAATTGTGGAAAACAAGGATATCCACTCACTATCGTGGAAGAACATTTCAACCGTCCTCACTAAACCTTTGGGCGGCGAGTACCGCCCGTTAACATACTTATCCTATATGCTGCAGTACAAACTATTTGGCCCGCAGCCCGCAGGATTTCATGTTACGAGTTTGTTACTGCATTTAATAAACGTTCTATTAGTTTTATTACTCGCGAACCTTGTTTTCCCGGATACACTCACTGCGTTTTTCGCTGCAGCACTGTTTGGCCTGCATCCTTTAGCGTCGCATACTGTAGCATGGGCAGCCGGGCAGGATGATTTGCTATACACCATGTTTTACCTACTATCTATTTTATCATATATAAAATACAAAACTATTAAAATGAACCGCGCGTTTGTTTATACAAACATATTTTTCGTCCTATCATTACTATCAAAACCTCTGGCTATAACGCTGCCGGCAGTCCTACTGGCGATAGATTTTTATTATGACAAACGTATAACCCTAATAAACGTACGGGAAAAATGGTTTATGCTTACCGCATCAGTGTTTGGTTCGCTATTTACAGCAGCAACGATGGATATCTACAAATTTGACACGCCCTCTGCTACGTTTTTGCTGAATAAACTAATATATTCCGCGTATGAAATTGTGATACTGATTTCCGGTTATGTATCACCCTGGGTGATCACGTGTATGCCCGAACCTCCTGTCAATTCCTACACAAAACATTTCATCACAGTAATAACGTTACTTTCATTACTCTTTATTTTGATCTATACTGCCCGGAAAAAAACCATACTTTTTCTTTTTTACACATTATTTGTATTAACTTTTATCCCGTTACTGCGGTTATTCACGAACGCCACTATGTACCACCGTATGTACTTACCGTCGATAGGATTATCCCTGTTTTTTACCGGAATTATTAATGTTATAGACAAAAAGTATTATTTATTAAGAAATACGGGATTCATTTTTCTGTTATCAGTATTAGCATTAATGTCGTTTCAACATACTAAAATATGGAGAAATAGTTTAACCTTGTGGAGCCACCAGCTACAACGATATCCAGAATCAGCTCTAGGCTATACATACCGCGGGTACGCGTATTTCAAAACTGACAATTACCCTGCAGCATTACAGGATTATGACAAATCAATAGGACTTTATCCTCTGCAACGCACATATTTTTACCGCGGATTGCTATACTTCAATATGCGCGAATACAAATCAGCCGTCAACGATTTCACTGAAATCATTGACTTAAAATACCCAAACTCATATAAAGCTTTGGTTTATCGGGGTATATCCTTTTATTATTTAGGGAAATACCAAAACACGGTATCCGACCTCAGCACCGCAATATTTTTTCAGCCAAACTTTGCTAACTTGTACTATAACCGCTCAAGAGCCTATGCTGCGCTTGGGATGAAAGATGCGGAACAAAAGGATATATTAACAGCGCAAAGGATTGGGCCTTCAACTGAATCTGGAGCATATGATGAAAAATAAAACGTATATTATCGGTGCTATACTGATACTTATCGCAATACTTTCTTTTATTCCGGTAATACAAAACCTGAAGATGATATTCTTGAATGACGACTTTTTGCAATTAGCCACCAGGCACTATATCATCCGGGATAATATAATAACCCACCACGAATTACCGTTAAGGACACACTTTTTTGGCGGCGGATTTCCTTCAATCAGCGACCCGGAAGATCCGGTATTCAGCCCGTCGTTATGGCTAACCCTTGTATTCGGCGAAATTGCTGGATTAAAAGTATTAGCATTCCTGCTATTATTAACCGGCGCAGTGTTTGGGTACGCACTAGCACGTAAAATATACGGGTATACCGTATCCGCAGCGTTTATAACAACGGCAGTACTAACTTTCTCCGCATGGTTTCCCATACGTTTTGTCGGGGGTAACGTTAACGAACTATATTATTTTCTAACTCCTGCAATCCTCTACTTTTTTGAATCCTGGGTACAATACGGCAAAAACAGGTACTTAATCCCTGCTGTACTGCTTATTGGAATAACAGCGGCTGACGGCGAACTCGTATTTCCGTGCATAATAATATTTGTTGTTGTATACAGCATCCTCCGCGGTATCGGCATGCGTGATGTAGGCCACTACCCAAGAAAAGCAGTGATCCTCACGGTGTTTGTATTTCTGGTAGCTGCAGTAAAGATACTGCTGGTTTTTGAACTATTCAATGCCAAGGGTTCGGTATTACATCCCACAATCGATATGCACGAGAAGATGTATTCTGCTCAAACAATACACGCAATGGAAATACCAAGTTTAATAAACATTTTCCGTTGGGACGAAGGAGAAGGGGAGCAGACAGAAAATCTTTCCTATCATATCGGCTTAACACCTTTTTTGTTGCTCATATTCTCTGTAGTCCGCGTGTTCCGTAAAAACATTTTCTGGCTATGCATAACCGCCCTGTTTTTGTGGATAAGCGCAGCGTATACCGCGCCGGTTGATATTTTTCGTATACTCTGGCAATTACCGTGGTTTAACACGATAAACGCACCGGCAAAGTATTTTAATTACTTCATAGTATTCTGCCTGGCATACATCATTGGCAATGGGATCAACGAAGTATCCGCACTTATGTCCAAACACGGAAGATTATACTTCGCGTTTATCGCTTTAATTTCAATCCTCACATTTATACCGCTACTAAAAATTACCTATGACGGCTACCATTCAATAAATTATTCTGACCCGCCTGTGAGAGATGTGGTACCGGATGAATTTTGTAATGCGCAACTCATGCACTCGCGCGATAATATTTATATGTACTTCAACACCCTGAAAAACCGCGGGACGTTAAACTGGTATGGCGCTATTAAACTGGGAGAATACGCAATACCAAAAATGTTTATTGAATATTCCGATACTGATGTAGATAAACAACTAAACCCTTCCTACCGCGGGGAAGCATTTTTTTTGAATCCGGAAGATGGAATGATACTCAACGGTAATACGGCTACGGTAACAAAGATTAGTGCGAACCAAATAACCGTAACCGCAGAAGCGCGAACACCCGGGCTTTTGGTACTCAACCACAACTACCATAAGTACTGGAAGTGTTCTCAATATGAGATAACAAATACCGGCGGCCTTATCGGCATAAACCTAACCGCGCCAGGGAATTACAGAATACAGCTAGGCTATAAACACCGCTACTTATTATGGTACCTGCTTATAAGCCTTGCGGGCCTTACGGGCTTACTGTACTACGGCCTGTTTTTTTTAATTCGTAAACCGCATTAAGCGCTTGATACGCGGAAGGCATATACGGCGTGCCCTTAGTTGCGCGGATAAACATTTTCTCGGCAGTATCATAATCCTTTTCCTGCGCAGCAATACATCCAAGATTATAAAAAGTATAGCTATACCCAGGATTAACTTTCCCTGCCCTGGTTAACACCTTTTTTGCTGATGAATAATTGTTTTGTTCAGCATATATAGCACCGAGATTGGCAAGAAGTTCATACTTACGCGGGTTAATTCTTAACGCCGCGAGCGCAACTTTTTCAGCAAGTACGTACTCCCCGAGGTTATAGCACAGGTCGAACACCTGGCGGTATTCAACCACAGTATCCACAACCCCTAACTTACGCAATAAACTGTTACGCTCTAAACGCCGCTCAACGGCCTTACCGTCGACAAGAGTACCGGCTACTGCTGAGATGAGCGCAGAATTCCCTTTTTCTCCCTTGTTCCTGCGGGTAAAGATTATACCGGTATAGTCCAGGAATACCGCTGTCCATCCATCACTGTCCCATAAGTACCTCACCAACTTTTCATTCCCCGGGATTTTGTAGTCAATAACCGCGGTATTGACCCCATAACTTTTGGAAACCCTGTCAAATTCCACAGGGGATTGTTGTATACCGAAATACCGGTTTAACACTTTAGCGGTATCTTCCGCAGTAAAATCCATCCTCCCATCAAGAAATACAGTGTACTCCGGAACAATACTCCATAACAAGTACCCGCCGGTATTATAGTCATTATACACCCGCCCGGGCAGCTTTTGTGTTTTTACAGCCTCACATGCATGGGTAAGAAAAAAATATGGCTTTACCCCAAGCCCGAACCCCGCAACGTCGTCGTATAACCTCCGCGTGAGAAACAGCCATGAAACAGTTATCGACGTAATAATCACAATACAGCACACGCACTTACCTATAATACCCGGAACAATACTGTCCTTACTAACATTATTATTTATTATCACCGCCGCGATTAACGCAAAAATGCCGGTATTCCTCATATATTTAAGTGAAAGCACAAAAAACATGAGGAACAGCAGGAGATTAACAATACTGACCCTGCGGCGGGTAAAGAAAAAACTTGCCACCCCTGCAATTGCAAGGGTTTTGTATGCAATAACAAAAAGGTCACCGCTGAACATTTTTGACCACGGAGACATTAGTTCACTAACAGTTTCAGGCACAACTTTTCCGTTACCGAGTATGATTGAGAAATAACTTAAGAACGTTTCATAAATTCTTACGCCGTACGGGTTGAGCATAACGATTAATGCGGACGCAATAAAAATAGAGGTAAACACAACGATGCTCCGCGTATCAGTTTCAGTGTCATACCCGCTAAATTTAACAACCTTTTGCACAACTGCTGAAAACAGGTATATCCCGGCAATAATTATGCCGATAGCGTAAAACGGGTGCACGTTTGCCCATACCATTTCAATCACCGGCACTGCTGCCAGAAAATACACTTTATTCCCGGTTAACTCTTTTCGGCGGTAGGATTCAAGGATATACCAAAACAGTGTGATAAACAAAAACGATACAGCCTCCGGCCGCGGCTGCAGCCTCACACTACCGGCTATCACCGCGAGTAAAAGTATTAACGTTGTATACCATTGTATCCCGCCATAGAATTTTATGAGCAACAAAAGTATGAGTAGGAAGGATGAAAGTATCACCGTTATCTTAAGCACCTGCACAGCAGGTATTCCGGCAACTTTATACGCAGCATATGCGCACACGTCGAATATCCATCCGATATTAATCCATTCCTGGCTTGGAAGAGCGTAATTAAACTCCGCGGCGGTGGGTAAACTTTTGTGGTTAACAATATACTCCCCGGTTTTCAGGTGCCACCATATATCGAGGTCAACCACGCGTGAACACGCAAGCACCCCGAGTAATATAAATACTGAAAGTATTGAAAGTACGGTGGGACGAGTCAACGTGATCCGCCTCCTATTTTAGCGGATAACTCGTCGATAAATTCCTGTTCGATACTATACCCCCGTGACTGAAGAAACAACGCGTCTTTCAGCGCTTCCGGAAACCGCCCAAGATGATAATTAGCAAACGCACGGTTTTGGTATAAACTCAAATCTTCGGGGTCAAGCTTCACGGCTTTATCATAATCCTCGAACGCATTATTAAACTTCCGTTGTTCAAAATAACAATTCCCGCGGTTTTTGTACGCATCCACTAATCCCGGCTCTATCACTAACGCTTCAGTGAAATAATCAATGGCTTCCGGATACTTCCTGGTTTGATAATTCATTAAGCCGATATTGTAATAAGACTCATAAAGCCCGGGAGCTAATTTTTCAGCCTTCCGGAAATCATGTAACGCTTTATCATATTGTTTTAACATAGAGTACGCCGCACCGCGGCGGTTATACGTCCTCGCGGTTTCTGAAAACCGCAGGACCGTGGTATAATCTTTTATTGCAGCCTCGTATTCTCTAAGGTCAAGAAATGCATCCCCTCTATTTGCGTAGGATTCATAATAATCCCCGCGGTATTTAATCGCCTCTGTAAATTCACGGACTGCATCCTGTAACCTATTAAATTTGAGGTACAACTTCCCGCGGTTATAGTACGCCGGTGCAAAGGTTGGGTCAAGTTTAATGGTTTGCTCATAATCCCGGAATGCTAACTCAAACTTCCCGAGTTCCTGATAGGCAGCACCGCGGTTCGCATACCCTTCCGCCGCTTTTTCATTAAGTTCAATCGCTTTTGTATAATCCTGCACTGCAAGGCCGTATTCACCTTTTTCAAACATTACCACCCCGTGATTGTTGTATGCAATAGCGTTTACTTCCTGCGGGGACTGCGTTTTCTTTGTATTACCTATATTCTTGTTGCTGCTACTCTGCACTGGGCCAGAAAACTGTGCAGCAATAGCGGTTAATTCCGCCATTTTCTCGCAGTCCGCTGCGGCTTTATCAAACTCACCTACTGAGAGGTACGCCTGTGCGCGGTTACTATACCCCAACGCTAACCTCGGATTTTTTTCTAACGCGTCATTCCACAGAGTTAAACTATCCTTCCATACTTTAACGCGTTCATTCGTTAAATACGTAAATGTAACAGTAACTGCGGTTATCAGTACCACCACAACCATGTTCTTAAGTTTATTCACCCAGGACATACGGTAGCTTACCCCCAGGGTTATCCAGCTTATAAGTTCACCCACAAGATATGCTACACCCAGTAATGATAGGTACAACCTATGATCCGATGTGGGACGCCCCGTGGTAAGTTTTAGTACCGGCAAAATTGCCATCAAAAAAAATGCGCTGCCGAATATAACTTTTTTTGTAAACTTACCGGTAAACCCAATACCCAAAAGAATAGCGAAAACCAGGAACACCGAAAAATACTGCCCCCCTGCGGGTTTATAATCCTGATAAAAACAGGAAAGGTCATTAGGATAAAATATTTTGTTAAAATAAAACACAAAATCGTCAAACGTACCCACAACATTACGCGAGAAGTTGTAACGCATAAGTTTTTCACGGGGTACTTCGTAGGACAACTGCGCAACAACGGCTAATACCCCGACAGCAATACCACCGAGGATAAACGGCACTTTTTCAAGCAGCACATTTCTGGTAAACTTCCGCCCGTAGAAATAGTCAATCAAAAACATGATCAACGGTACCGTAACCGCCAATGTTTTAGAAAATAATGATACAAAAAACATTATCAACGACAGGAAATAAAATTTTGTATCCTTACCACCGGTATCGATGTATCTCAGGTAAAATATCAGGGATAATAAATAAAATAATGTGTACAGCACATCATCCCGCCCTGCGATCCACGCGACAGCCTGTACCTGCACGGGATGCAGTGCAAATATTAATGCAGCAATACCGGCGGTGATAATGTTTTTATTGGTAAGACGATAAATAAACACAAACGCAAGGATACAGTTCAGTAAGTGCAGCAATAAACTCGTGAGATGATACAGCCAGGGTTGGAGTTTAACAAAAAAGTATTCCACCGCAAAGGAAAGGTATAACAACGGGCGGTATTCGTAGTTACAGAAAGTAGTAAATATTTTTATAATATTCCCGGGAGCCAAACTCTTAGTCAACGGGTTGTCGGTTACCAACACGTTATCGTCCCAGTTGGTAAACCCGTTATTCAGTACCGGTAAATACGCAAGTGCTGTTACGCATACCAGTACCCCGAGAAATATGTTTACACCATATTTATTTAACCACTTCATGGTTACTTATTATAACATAACAACAGATTATTTAGGTTTTTGATAATATTTTGTTATCAATAAAAAGATGAAGGCCAATCCTGAGACGACAAAACCGATAGTTGCTTTGACGTTACGGTAATTGAACTCAACATCATAAGTACCCGTAGTATCAAGTTTTACCGCCAGTAACCCTTTAAAATTTTGGATTACCCCCTTGTTTACGGACCAGTACTTAAAATAGTTGTGGTTAAGCACCAGTGTCCCGGGTGAATCTATTTTTACTGAAACCACTATTATATTCGCAGTAAGCGTTGTTATATCAGCCACATTCTGACTTTTATCTTCTATAAAGAAAGCTTCTCCGATATATGCATCATTAACTATTTTTTCAACACTTTCGCCCGTAATTTTGTAAAACATTTTTGGTACAACATATTCCTGTAACAGCACAGGCCCGTACCAGTTTTTAGTCCCAACATTTTTGCAGGTGTTATCATAAAGGTACACAGAATCGCGTTTATCCAACAATGCTGCATGATAAAACTCACCCCCGTGTGCAGGTTCAGGAGGGGCAACGAACTCCGTGGCATTAAAATATTCATACGTAAAACTCATCAACGGTATGATTGACAGTACAAACACTACTCCGAGTATGGCATTAACTATTTCTTTACTTATAACCTCCGAAACCTTCCCGCTAAAATATGACACCCCTGCACCGCTGATTGCTGATATTGAAAATACTATAAAAAAGTTAAAATACTTCGCCGGCATTGTCATAGCATTCATCCAGGGAAGATGCCAGAGAGGCTTAAAAATATCAACCGGTAATGTCCATGCTGCACTTAACATAAACGCGGGAACAAGAAGTATCACCCAATGATATACTTTTTTATACAAAAACAAGGACAAAAGAGTTATTAATACCGGTATAATACCGACATGACAAGATAAGTTTTCGGTTTTAAATATTTCTGTTTTATCTATACACGCGATATTGCTTAATTTATTCACATTCATTGCTTTAATAGTATCAGCACTATAAACTTTCCCATGGATTTTTACCACCGGATACATCATCGATCCCTGTATTGAGAACAAATCCAGGACCAATACAATTTTCACCGCGCCAAGCAGTACCGCAAATATTGCTGCTACCACTGCTTTTTTTGGATATGCATAGTTGACACAAAACTTACCATCCTTCCTTCCGGCAGAACGGATAAAACTGTAGATACACAAAAACAGGATGGTGGATGGGAAAACAAATTTTCCATCAAAAACCAGTAATGCTAATACAGCGGCGAGTAATATCAAATACTTTCTCCCATTATTCACATAGAGTTCAAAAATATACAGTACCAGCGGGAAAAGGTAATAATACATTTCGTTGATATTACCTCCCAAAAACCGTATTGGAAACCACGTGCAGGAACATAATACCGCTGATGCGAATACCGCACCGGCTACTGTGTAACTATACCACCTGCGCAGGAAATAGTACATCGCTAATGTCCCGGTTAATAACAGCATTAATGCCATAAGTTTCAACCCGGCAACTTCGCCAAAAACCAGGGTAAAAATCAATAACGGACTCAATGACGGGTCATCAGGGTCACCGGCTGTAGGAAATCCGCCGCCCAAAAAATGTGTCCTCAGAGGCACCTGATGTGATTGAAGCACAGTCTCCCGTGCAATATGATGCCTTGCAGCGAACTGCAGAAAGTCGTCATTATTCATTAATTTGTCAAACTTAGGGAATACAGGAAAGATGTTTAATATTACAATACCCGTTAAAAATATTGGTACCAGTATATCAGTATACTTGATCTTCATTCCCGTCCACGTCCTGATCTTGTCAGAGCGCCTACCTTACCCGCGACACCCAAATCCTGAGGGTTTAACTCCGCTGCCCGGCGGTAACTATCCAGTGCCAACCCAGGTTCTTTAAGGTTCTCATACGCTCTACCCAAAAATACCCAGTTTTCGAAACTACGCGGGAATAATTCAATACTTTGCCTTAGCAACGCCACACCTTTCTTTTTTTCTCCAAGATCAAAATACACGCGGCCAAGATTTGCGATGACATCGTGCTTGTTGTTAATACCAAGCTCTAACGCTTTTTCGTAATACTTAACAGCTGAATAAAAATCCTTTTTCCCGGAATAACAGCACCGTCCGAGGCCGTACGCTGCAAGTGAAGAAGACGGGTTAATCTTTTCAGCAGCAAGGTAGTTTTCATAAGCTTCATCCCAGTAACGGTTACTTTCGTAGATATTACCAATCGTGAGATACAAATTCTCACCGCTATCCTTCCGGAATGCTTTACTCAAATACTTTTTTGCTAAATACTTATTTCCTGTTTTCAGGTACAAATCTGCGATACGCAAAAGTAACGCCGTATTCCCCGGCTGTTCTCTCAATAATAACAGGTAAACCTCCCGTGCGGAAGAAATATTGCTGACACGCAAATACAATTCTGCGAGGGCTTCATATTTTTGCTGAAAAAACGGATGGACTTCAACTGCCCGTTTATACATTTTCTCAGCATTAATAACATCTCCTTCTTTCTCCGCGATATTGCCCAGCACGTAGTATGTATAACCATACTTTTTATTAACTTTCAAAGATTGCTGTAAAAACTGTTTCGCCGTTGCGATGTCTCCGATACCGGAGTACGCGATCGCAAGGTTGGTGATAACATCATACCTCCGATTATTTTTTAGTAAAGCATAATGTGAAATCCGTATCATATCGACATGGTAGCCAAGTAAAGTACAAAGTTCTATCATTGAACGGTACTCCGGGACGTTATCTGCCATCGTAAATATTACAGGATTTACTTTTTCATTATTCTCTTGTAATAACCCTGCGGTTGCAGCGGTAAGATACTCATAATTTTTGTTTCGCACAGCATCCACTGACCTCCCGGTTCCAGTATTTGTAAAAACAATACCGGTATAGTCCAAAAACTTAACTTCCCACGCGGGATTATCCCACAGGTAACGTATAAACTTCCTATCCCCAGAAAAACCGTGATGCATAACAACAATATTTATCCCATTCACCTGTGCGAACCTATCAAACACCTGTGGTTGATCCATCAATAAGTAATAGTTTATACTGTTATCAACAAAAATATTGTTCTTAGGCGATAGGCGCCAGAATAGGTATCCACTGGAATTTATATCGTTGAATATCCGACCCGAAGGTAATGCGTCCCTGACATAATCCGCTGCACCGGTGATATAATAATACGGTTTCAATCCTAACCCGAACCCGCTGATATCGTCATAAATCCTTCTAGTGACAAACTGCCATGAAAATGTTATGCAATAAAGTAGTGTTGCTGCAATAACAGTATTTTTTATTATCACCCGCAATTTAGGAGGTATCCGCCCCGCATACTTTTCATATAACCAGACATAATTTTCTGCAGTAATGGGTAAGGATGTAAACACAAAAAAAGGTATATTTCTTACACTGCGCAAGGATAGTATTAAAAATATGAGGTAAATCCCAAGATGTGCTGGAACAATTTTCCGACGGAGAATAAACCCTGATAAACTCACGAGAATCCATATTTTGTATGCCAGGGCAAACGCTTCACCGTTCAACTCGCGGATAAACGGCGATCTTAGTTCACCCAGTACTGAAGATATTCCCGGGTGCACGCTGAACAGATGATAAACCTTATTGCCACAAGGATTCACTGAAATCATGATTGACATAAATAAAATAACCGCAGTAAGCGTGAATACTTTAGAAATTTTATTCACCCTCGTATTTTCATCTACACTTTCTGCGACAGAAGGAATCCATGCTCTTGCTATCACGTCGACATAATATATTCCCGTGATTGCCATACCGATAACAAAATCATCCGCAGTATTCACCCAAATAAGCTGCAAAAGGGGTAGAAGGTATATAGTTTTACTATCACTTCCTTTACGAAAACGCTCTAATATATGAAGATATATACCGATTAGCAGCAAAGAAAACACTTCCGGCCGGGGTTGTACCTTCGGGCTAGCACTAATAAAAACAAGTATGAGAAGCGGTAATACACACCAGTGCAGGCGGTTGTAGTTCAGTAATAAAAAAAATAGTACCGCTGCGATAATAAGTACCGAAGTTTTAAGTATCTGTACACCATAGATACCGCTGATTTTGTACACCGCAGCGAAAGCAACATCAAAAATCCAGCCGGTATCCGTTGAAGCTAGCAGCGTATGGGTTTGTATTGCGTTCTCACCTGCCTTTAGATGCCGCCAAAGATCAAGGTCAACCACACGGGATGTACATATCAACCCCCAAAAAAGTAATACTGCAATAAACGCGGCCTGCTCAAATTTTATAACTTGTATATTACGCACCTGCCTGCCCTTTCTCTTTATACGCTGATATAACCCCAGTTTTTTTGAATACCCAGAAAAACACCTCGCCGGCGATATAAAAAATCCCAAGTGAAGACAAGTATAGCCGGTGGTCACAGACTGGACGCGAAGTCATTATCTTCAGTAATGGCAGTATTGTCAGCAAAAACCATAGCATGCCAAAAACGACCTTATCAGTAAATTTTCGGGTGTACCATACTATCCCTAACATGCTTACTACCAACAACAATGATAAATACGGTGAACTCAATACCCTGTAGTCAAAGTAGAGGTACGAAAAGTCTATCGGATAAAATAGTTTGTACATATAAAAAACCAGTTCGTCAAATGTTGACATAATTTTTGTGTCAAACCAATACTGCATTGCCGGCATTTGTAGCGTACTCACCGTTAATGCAATATAACAAAGAATAATATCCATCACCCAAAAAGGAAGCGTCTTTACTAAATCCTGCCAGGTAACTTTTTTCTTCAGAAAAAAACATACCAGTAACAACATCACCGGTAAGGTCATCGCCAATGTTTTTGAAAGCATTGAACATATGAATGACAGAATAGCCAGTAGATAGTACTTCTTGTTATCAGCCTCGAGATACTTTACATAAAATATCAGTGATAACATATAAAACGCGAAGTACATAACATCATCCCGCCCGCTGATCCACGCAACGGATTGCACCTGCACGGGATGCACCGCAAAAAGGATACCCGCGATAAAAGCTACTACAACATTTTTATGTGTAACCAAATAAATAAAATAAAATGCCAGGACGCAGTTTAACAAGTGAAACAATAAACTTGTCAAATGGTAAAGCACCGGGTTTAGTTTGACAAAAGAATATTCTATTGATAACAATAAATACAAAAACGGGCGGTATTCAAAATTACACGGTTCAGAAAATATGCGGTACACATTTTTTAGTGACAAAGTTTTTATTACCGGATTATCAGTCAGTATCAGGTCATCATCCCAGTTCGTAAAACCGTTGTTCAGTACCGGAAAGAAAGTTAATACCGCAACACAGAGCAGTACCATTAACGCAACCGGTGTATTGAACTTGAACACGCCTTGCCGTAGGGACGATATCATTTATTAATGTACACCCCAATCCGTTTCTTCAACTTTTTCGCGTATCAGCATCAGGAACTGTTGATCCACCTTATATCCTGCTTCGATAAGAATCTCAATATCACCTTTTGCTTTCCCGTATTCTCCGATAGTAAAGTATGCTTTTGCGCGGTTGGCATAAGCGTCATAATACCCGGGATTTATTGCCAATGCGCGGTCATAATCCTTAATAGCATCTAAATTCCTTCCTTGAACGCTTAACGTATACCCGCGGTTAGTATGCGCTTCCGCGTATACGGGATCCAGTTTTATTGCGGTATCAAAATTTTTCATAGCTATACCATACTGCCCTTTTTTTGCATACGCAATCCCGCGGTTGTTATACACCTCCGGATACTTTGTCGCAGCAACTTCTATCGCTTTATCATAACACTCAATAGCTTTATTATATTCATTATTATAAAAATACGCATCGCCAAGTGTATAATACACCGACACTTGCTCACGGTTAAAAAAAGCTGGATTATTAGGATTAGAATACCGCGCAGCGTATTCCGGCATTATCTTTATGGCATAACTTAAATCCGCGATTGCCTTATCATACTCCCCGCGTTCTATATAAGCATACCCGCGGTGTTTATAGACAAAGAATATGTCGGGATTATTCTTGAAACTGCTGTTCCACAACTTAATACTATCACCCCAAACCTTTACTCTCTCCCTGCTTATATATGAACAGATTGTTATCACGCAAATTAGAAATATAACTGAAGATACTCTCAATATTTTTATGGCCATACTATCTTGTATTCTTTGTTTTATTCATAAACTCGTTCATCATATCTTTTGTGACACGTGAATCCCCGTACTCCTTTGCTTTAGCAAAAAAGTACTGTGCATAATCATACCTTTTTGTTTGATAGTATAACATTGCCAGGTTGTAATAAGTATCCGTGTATTCAGGATTAAGTTCCAGCGTGTGTTTCCAATACAGTTCTGCGAGCTTATAATTATTCAAACGGTAGTATAACAATCCAAGGTTAAAATGAGCGACATCATAGTAGGGATTAACCTTTAATTCAGCAAGAAATTCGGCTTCAGCTTCCCTAAATTTTCCTTGTTTAACATAAATCAATCCGATATTATTATGCGCCATTGCATCAACCGGACAGATCTCCAAAGCTTTTCTATAATGAAATTCAGCTTTTGTATCAAAACCTGACATAAAAAGCATGACACCAAGATTCCGGTGTGCCAATGATGAATGCGGCGCCATACGCACCGCGGTTTGCCAAAGGATCATTCGATTACTGAAAGTGTATGAATATGTAAATGTTATAAAACAAAAAAGCATTATTACCGCTGACTGTACTGCAAGCACTATCTTGCTCCTCACCTGAAGAATATCAACAATTTTTGTCTCTAACAATAAAATAATAAGCCCTATTACCGGTAAGTACATCCTGTGCTCATAATACAACACCGCGTTTTTGTTGTCAACCCGCAGGAAAGACGGTACTAAAAAGATAATAAGCCAAAACATTCCTAATGCCATATACTCCAAGCGTTTACGGAAAAACGGGTGAAACAGCGCTGCAATAACTATAATTGCGATAATACCGGTAACCAGTGTGGTATCCTGCACCAACACCATTGGAGAAAGGTTGAACGGGAACAGTACTTTCCCAACCAACTGCACAAATGCAGGGATAGCTGACACCACTGATTCTATCAAGTTGCCAATATCCTGCTCCATAGGCTCCGCCAATACTTTATCACGAATAATAAACCATGCTGCTGCTATAAATACGGAAGAGAGGATTATTTTGATATACCTCTTATGCTCGCAAATACCCTCCCGCGATTTCAGTACCCATATAAATGCGTATACGCCAATAGCAGCCACAGCAGTTTCTTTTGTGAACATAGCACAGGTGTACCCCAGAATAAAACAACAAAGAAATAGCGGTTTACCGGTTCTCGCATAATCCAGGAAAAATATTGTTGCAGTAAGCACAAACAATGTTAACAGCGTATCATTCCGTCCCGGTATCCACGCAACTGCCTGGGTGAGTAATGGATGAACCCCGAAGAGCAACGCCATAAAAAATGAGGGTAATTCCGGATACCCAAGTTTTTTTAGGAAAACAAATAGTAAACAGCAACATAACACGTGAAGTAAAACATTACCTAGATGATATCCCCATGGATACGCGCCGGAATACTGTGCGTCTATGATCAGGCTTACCACCATCATGGGGCGGTAATACACATCGCAGTCGTGTAACACGCGAAAAACATCCTGCTTAAACGCTGTGAGTATATTTACAGGATTCTGCAAAAATTGCAGATTATCAAGAATCAAAAAATCATCGTCAAAATATACAAACCCAAAAAAAACTGTACGTACATACACTAATGTTATTACAAGCGCTAGGAGTATGGTTAAACCTGTGGTTTTATTAATTTTCATGCCCTATCGGTTAGTTCAATGTTATAAGTGCAGCTATCACCCCTGTATTCTTAAAAACATTACCATTAAAGGATTGCATAGCTTTCCCGATGACCGCACCGCGGGATTTAAGTTTTTGCCCTACGGTTTTCATTGAACATTTCATCGCATATCCTGGGGTGGATGATGAAGTCAACGAATCTCCGCGCCGGATCGGCCCGTTTTCAAGGTTCACTTTTACGTATATCGGCCCGGAGATCGCAATAGGCTTGCGTGTAGAAGATTTCATGTCCACCGCAGGATCTCCTTGCCCGCCAATGATTAGGCTTGCAGTTTTTTCGCTCGAGACCACGCCGACTACTTCAGTACAATACGCGGTTTTACACCGGACAACCCGCAAACCGTCAGCCGGTGATGGGATTACTATTTCTCCGGGTTGAATATTTTCGGACGGGTCTACATCCATCATTTCAGCGATATCGTCAATATTCGCATATCGCTGCGCTGAACCTGAATATAACCCGCCGATATTAAAATCCTGGTAAGCATACGTCCCTGCACGCATCAGGTATAGCCATGTTGTTGTAGCTGTAGAACCTTTCCCGAGCCGCCATCCGCCGGTCGCGCCAAATGTACTGCTCCCGAATTCACCATATACTTCAAGCGGAAAGTCAGGCGTAGAACTTCCTACCCCCAGATATCCCCCGGTTTTCATCATCATTCCAAACCCGCCGTCAGTCATAGCGGAGTTTTTGTAATACTTGTATTGAATGTCCGTGGTAAACCACAACACATCAGTATTTGCCCCAACCCAGTAATGATTCGAAACCACAGATCCTAGAGTGCCGTATAGTTGTATCTTAGCTCCGCTGCTGGAAGCACCCGGCGCGGCACGGGTTCCGCTGCCAAAGAATATTGTATTTGAAGTTGCACCGCTTAATTTAAGATCACCCGCAAGATTTACTTTGTAGGTTTCAACATTCCCGGCAATACTTATATTGCCATTAGGAAAATATGTTTGTTCATTCGGCCCGTCAACAACCATCATCTGCCGCCAATCCGTCGCGGCACTGGTTACGGTGCCATATAGTTCTATCATACCGGTATCACTGAGGTTAATGGAGACCGCTTTATTTGTAGCATCCGCATTTATCCACGTACCCGCATTGTTTTTGTAAGCGTTATTAGTGATGTATCCCGTAGAACCGCCGTCGATGACAAACGCGTCGCGGTTAATAGTCCACGTATTACCCACCCACGTGTCGCTTGAAGTTTCAACCTTGAACCCCGGAGAGGAAACGCCCATTCCAACCTTCCCCGCTGAGTTTAAAACCATTTGCGGGTCATCGTTATTCTCAGCATTATTATCCGTCCAAAAACCAATACTGTTATTATTTGCGCCTATACGATACCATTTACTCGTGATTTTTTGTACTAACGACAAATCGCTATTCAACCCGGATTCCAGGTATCCCGCTAGAGTAATCCCTGCATCTGTTGTGATATACAGTTTATATGAGTTCCACAGGTTGATATTACCGTTGACGGTAAGTTTATCACTGGGATTTATAGTATTTATCCCGACATTACCTGTATGGTCAATCATCATCCTAGCCTGTGCGCCGGTTGTATAATTGTCGGTAGTTGCAAAATACATCTTTGTCCCGGGCAAACTTCCTGAACTTTGGACATACACCCCTGCCTGCGCGCCTGCAGCTAATGACCCGCCGTTATTCGCACGGAAGGTCAGGGATGCGGAATCACCGTCAGTACCAGACGGCGAAATTGTTACCGACCCGTAAGTTGTCCCCGGGGTGGGGTATGTATGCGCAATTTCGGAAACCACTTCGAGTTTTGAATTTGGCGACGCTGTACCAATCCCCAAAGACGCGCCTGTGGGGATAAGGATGGAGTTACCAATAATATTTGTGTTAGTAAATTTTACGAAATAATCAATTGTCCCGGTACCGGATTTTTGTGAATGCGTAGCGGAAGATACATATACCGAATAAGCAGTGGATTGAATTTTTTCACGGGGTAATAACAAAGTAAGTTCCGCCTCACTCGTTGACCCCTGAGGCCCCACAAGGACTTCTATATAGGGTGTGGTATCACTCCAGGGCACAGTCGCGCAATTAATGACGTAATTGAACAACCCGCGGTCTACGGTTAGTTCCGCAACTTTTGATCCCCAGTAAACAGTACTACCGTCAGCATTGGTAATCTTAAACTTAAACACCCTGCTGCCGGTAATAAACAACCCGTTCTCTTTATAACGCCCCTGATAATTAATCCCCGGAGGTACTGAACCTCTGATCACGGGAATTAACAGAAATATACTGGACAGTACGGTAACTGCTATTATTACTGTACTAAACACTTTCCCCGCTTGTTTCATTGTTTTAACCATATATTTTTTTCATCACTACTGCAACGCAAGTATCATCGGGATTAACCCGGTTTTCTTACCCTTATCATCCGCCTTAAACTCTTCCATTGCCTTACCGATGATAGCTCCTATTGCCTTCAATTTTTGTTCTTTAGTACCCATCGGGCATTTCATTGCATACCCCGGGGTGGAAGAACTCGTTAAAAAATCTCCTCTTTCAATGTTACCATTCTCGAGGACTACCTTAACCATCACAGGCCCCGCAATTGCCATTGGTTTTTTTATACGGCTTGTCAAAAGATCTTCAGGATTATTAATCCCGCTGCCGCCTCTAAGCAGTAAACTCGCTGTCCGGTGGTCTGATATTACGCCTATGACACGTTCATCATATGCTTTCATATTTTTCCGTACCCGCAAATCACGGTGCGGGTCCGCGATAACAACATCGCCAAGTTCATACTTATCCTTTGGGTCAACACTAACAATTTCTGCAGCATCATCCACCGGCGCATAGCGTTGCGCACCACTTGCGTACAAACCCCCGATTGCTAAATCCTGATAAAGCGGAGTATTGCCTCTGGACAAATATAGGTAAGTATTGTTACTAGCATTCGTCGGCCACCTGCCAAGCTTCCATCCACCGGTCGCGCCGTACTCCCAGCTACCGATATACCCGTTGACATCTAGTTTTAGGTCGGGATGCGTAGTTCCGATACCAAGCCCGGTAGTATTTAATCTTATTCTTTCAGTACCATCCTCACTCCAGGCAAACGCTCCACTTGTATTGAACCACATATGATTATTTTCTATCCCGATTGCACAGTCGTCAGACCCAACAGTTCCTGCAGTACCGTAGATTTGAATTTTCTCACCGGCGCTACCCGCCCCGGGAGCTGCAACACCGATATTACCAAAAAATATTGTATTCGCAGTTGAACTTGTGAGATACAAATCTCCGGAAATATCGAGCTTCTGCGCAGGATCCGTATTCCCAAAACCTACATTCCCGTTTGGGAACGATACAAGGTCGGATGATGCGGTGAAACGAAACATTTCAGTGAGGTCCGTCCCCCCGGCAGTTTTTGTACCCCACATACTGAGTGTTCCCGCATTTGTAAGTTTCAGAAACGCACCCTGATTTGCCCCATCGGCATTTATCCATGCGTCGGAATCGTTGAGGTATATGTTATTAGATATCCCGCATGCGTTTGTCCCTCCATCATTGTAGTAACCTATCAAAAAAAGGTTACGCCGGGAAGTCCATGTCCTTGCGGTAGTGGTTGTACCTGATGATGCGATTCTGTAAACCGGTGAGACTACGCCGATACCGACGTTAGTAGTGGTGGTAACAATGAACTGCGGAGTATCGTCGGTCTCAGCGCCATTGTTGCCCCATAAAGATATATGCGAATTCATATTGCCTAAACGCAACCATTTCCCTGCACTACTTGAAATTAATGACGCGTCTCCGTTTCTACTCCCGCCATAGTAGCCAATTAATGTCGAGCCGGCATCTGTATAAATATTTACCTTACCCCCGCCGAATAGTGTAAGGTTTCCATCTAATGAAAGTTTATCCCCGGGGACAGTGGTACCGATCCCTACTTTGCCCAAGTGGTCCATAAACATCCTCACCTGCGAACCTGTGGTATAATTATCTGTGGTGCCAAAATACAGTTTTGTACCATAACTTCCTGAACTCTGGACGTATATCCCCGCCTGCGCGCCTGTGGCTAACACCCCGCCGTTATTCGCACGGAATGTCAATGATGTAGACCTATCCGCAGTCCCTACAGGCGTTATTGTCATACTTCCATAAGTTAGCCCCATTGTGGGATACGCATGCGTAACCCCGGAAACTATTTCAAGTTTAGAATTTGGCGATACCGTCCCTAACCCAACGCCGGTAGAGTCATTGTAAAGTATAGAATTCCCAACAACATTTGTGGCAGTAAATTTAGCGACATAATTAGCATCCCCGACCCCTGTTTTTGTTGAATACGCAGCAGATGTGGAATATATAGTGTATGCCGCAGCAAGAAATTGTTCACGAGGAGACATTTGAATTAACTGCGCATCCCCGGACCCGGCAGGGCCAACATAAACTTCGAGGTACGGGCTGGATCCCGCCCAATCCGCAGCGTATGCGTTTATCGTATAACTAAACAACCCTTTTTCTACTGTAAGATCTACTATTGATGACGTCCAGTAAATTTCAGTTGCATCATTGTTTGTCACACGGAATTTAAATGCCCGGGTACCTGTGATAAATACACCGTTTTCGCGGTAGCGTCCCTGGTAGTTTATGGTAGTGGGAACCCCGGCAAACATTGTTCCTTTGGTATACAAAATTATCAGTATAAGCGCAGCAGCTGCAACGAAGGCCATCACAAAAATAACTGCCCGTCCCGCCTGTGAGTGCAGGTACGAAAACATTTTGTTGTAACTAACGCTCATACTTAACATATCATTACTTTAAACCCTTTACCCATCCACCTACTGCAATGCCAGCATCGCAATAATCACCCCGTTTTTTTCTCCATCTGAACCATCATATTTTTCCAGTGCTTTACCTACAACCACACCAATTGACTTAAGTTTTTGTTCGTCAGTCTCAATCGGGCACCGCATAGCTACGCCTGGAACAGATGAACTTGTAAGTAAATCACCCTTATTTATCGGCCCGTTTTCAAGGTTAACTTTTACGCGGACAGGCCCGGCAATCGCTATCGGTTGTTTACTAACATTTTTTTTCTCCGCCTCGATACCATTCCCGCCGATAACGATCCTCGCTACTTCATAACTGGATACCACGCCTGCGATACGGGAATCATACGCTTGTTTTGTTTTCACTAAACGTAAACCCTGCCCGGGATCTGTTATCACTAAATCACCGAGTTCTACTTTTTCAGCAGGATCTACCGCAAGAATCTCAGCAATATCGTCAGCAGTACCAAACCGTACAGCTCCGCCTGCCCATAGAGCACCGATTGCAAGGTCCTGCCTTGCATTACTATCAGCACGGGAAAGGTATACCCAGGTGTCATCACTGGCATTTTCCGGCCCGCGGCCGAGCCGCCATCCGCCGGTCGCGCCATAATCACTGCTGCCAACCCAGCCGTTAGCATCAAGTTTTAGTACCGGGCTTGCTACACCTATACCTAAATTACCGTTGGTATCGTATACCATTTCCTGAGTTGAATTTATGTACCATTTATATCCAAACGCTGTATTAAACCACATGGTAGAACCTTCTATCCCCATTGCATAGTCTGATGCAGCAACAGTACCTGCAGTTCCATAAAGCTGAATTTTTTCTCCGGCACTACTCGCAGCAGGCGCAGCTACACCGGTAGCGCCAAAAAAGATCCTTCGCGAGTCAGCGGTGGTATCATAAAAATCGATATTTCCCGCGACTTCCAACCTTTCCGTCGGTGCGGTAGTACCGATCCCCACTTTACCGTCGTAATCAGGAAACCGCACCATATTCGCCGGAGCATCAAGCCCAAGCATCCTGAGATGATCATAAAACCCATCTGTCTGCCCGCCATAAAGGTCCATGATGCCGGTATTACGAAGTTCCATTGTCAACACTTTTTTCCCGGCAATATTAGCCCATGCATTGGCTGTATCAACATATATTTCGTTACAGGAAACGCTGAACGTCGGCGGGGATGCAGTGTCATGATCCCCTAAAAATAATACATCCTGAATTCCCCATGTTTTTGTCCTATTCGTCGCACCGGAAGTTTCGATCTTAAACTGCGGGGAGGTTACGCCGATACCCACAAAACTTGTTGAGCTTATCACCAGCTGCGGGGTGTTCTGCGCCTCTGCGTTGCTGCTAGTAAAAAATGCGATACTCGATTTATTTGCGCCAAACCTGAGCCAGCTGCTCCCGCTGTCTTTTGACACAATCGTTAAATCCTTATTTCTTCCCGTGCCCATGTACCCTTTGTACGTTGTACCATCGTCGGAATACACCATTGCGTCGTTGAGGTTCCAGACAACAAGATTTCCGCCGTCAAGAGTAAACTTACTTCCTGGTACTGTGGTTCCTAACCCCACGCTTCCCTGATGGTCAATCATCAACCGTGCCTGCGAACCTGTTGCATAAACATTTGTATTACCAAAATACATTTTTGTTCCCGGCCACGCGCTGGAACTTTGAACATAAATCCCTGCCTGCGCACCGGCTGTAAGCACACCTCCGGTTACTGCACGGGCGGTTAATGACGCTGAATCACCATCAGTCCCTGAAGGCGATAATGTCATAGTTCCATAAGTCGTCCCCGGGATAGGGTAGGTATGTGTCACCCCGCCTTCTACTTCAAGTTTAGAATTCGCTGCAGTTGCGCCGATGCCTATACTTGAACCATTTTCTTTGATAATCGAATTTCCGAGAGTATCCCGTAATACAAATCTTGCGAGGTATCCGCCTGTACCGTTGCCGGTAGTCGGTGAATATATTGTTGAGGACGTATAAAATGCATACGCGTTGGCTTGCACCTGTGCCAAGGGAAGTTCTTCCAACAACTGGCTCTCAAGCGTTGACCCCTGCGGGCCGGCATAAACTTTTATATACGGCGTTGTAGTAGTCCAGTCAAACGATGCGTCGGTAACCGGGAGAACGTAGTTAAACAAACCCTGGGTAACCGTAAGATTTACAATACTTGACTCCCAGTAAAGTGTCACACCGGTAGCATCCGTAATTTTGAACTTAAACGCGCGGGTACCTGTGATATACGCCCCGTTTTCTTTGTAGCGTCCCTGATAATTTACTCCGCCAGGAACAGCGGAATATGTATTAGTTAACGATAGCGTTGTAATAACGAACAACACCACTACTATAAAAACGGCTTTCACTTTATTGTTCATCAAGTAGCCCTTTAATGTTAAATAGTATGCTTTAAAGCATCAACTCTAAACTTTATATTAAAAGTATAGTGATAAATGAAGTGATTGTCAACTGTTTTAATCTGCTAATTTTAATTAGTATTTCTTCAGGAATTCAACAATTTCTGGAGAAACCGGATAATTTCTGGATTTTAAAAACCTCAAATCTTCCTTTGCTCTTTTGTAGTCGCGTAACTGTATATACGCGGATAAGCGGTTATTGTTGGCACTCAAATCCTCAGGGGTAAGTTGTATTGCCTTAGTATACTCCGTTATCGCGGAACTATAGTGTCCGATTTTGAAATAGCAATTCCCGCGGTTTTTATAAGCTACCGACATCCCTGGTTTAAATTTTATAGCAATTGTGAAATCCTTAATCGCATTTTCATATTTTGCGGTTTCATAATACATCAACCCGCGGTTATAATACGCATCTGCGTACCCGGGATCCAGTTTTGTAGCTTTATCAAAATCCTTAAGTGCTTTTTCATACTCTTTCTCAACGGAATACGCGATCCCGCGGTGATTATACGCATTCGCTGTCTCAGATGATTGTATAACAAAAGTATAGTCTTTAACGGCTTTAATATAATCCCCTGTATCTGCATACGCATCACCGCGGTTAAGCCGTGCTTCATACAACGTACCGTTATACTTTATAGCAGTAGTATAATCACGGATAGCATCCTCCAATTTCTTTTGCTCGAGAAAAAGGTTCCCGCGGTTATAATACGCAGTCTCATTGTAAGGATTCAGCTTAACACTTCTATGGTAATCATTCATAGCCTCAGCGGCCTTCCCTAATTTCGCGTATACCATCCCGCGGTTGGTATAAGCTTCATAATACCTGCTGTTTAGCGTTATGGCACTTGTAAAATCTTCCACCGCGCGGTTGTAATCCCCAAGTTCGTAGTACACCGTCCCGCGGTTATTGTAAGCATATGCCGCTTCGGCAGGGCTGGTATCCTCCTTATTACCCTCCGCCAACGCAGAAGTTTGTGCATCTACTGCTTTGGAATAATACTCAAGCGCCTTCCCAGTTTGATTCTTTGCACGATTAAGGTCGCCAAGCGAAACGTAACCCCGGTGTTTATCCTGTGGAACTTTTTCAAGTTTTGCATAATACTCCTCGGCTTTATCATACTTTTTGAGTTTAGAATACACATCCCCTATCTGGCGGACAGCATCCGCATAACCTATCCGCATTTCAATAATTTTGTTACAATCCTCAATCGCTTTATCATACTGCCCTAATTCCATATACGCATGTGAACGGTTGCTGTATGCCAAGAACAGAAACGGGTTCTTGTTGATAGCATCCGTCCATAGGACAATACTATCCTTCCACACTTTTGTGCGTTCCCATGTGAGATACCCCAGGGTTAATGTAATGCATGCGGCTATAGTTATCACCAAACCTTTCTTAATATTTTCATAAACCTTTTCATTTGCGTGTAAGGCGTAGTACAGCCACGAGAACAGTTCGCCCAGTAAATAAGTTACACCGAGCAGGGAAAGGTATAGCCGGTGGTCAGATGTCGGCCGGCCTGTAGTCATCTTTAATACCGGCGCGAGGGTGATCAAAAAAAACAAACTGCCGAACACAATTTTTTTTGTAACCTTCTTCGTTGCACCGACGATAAGCAAGGTAACTAATACCAAAAATACGGAAATATACTTTTCTTTCTCCAGCCGGAATTCAGCGTAAAAACAGGAAAGGTCGTTGGGATAAAACATTTTATTGAAATAAAACACAAAATCGTCGAACGTGCCAAGAACATTATCACTGAAGTTATAACGCATAAGTTTTGTCCGTGGCACTTCATTAGTCAACTGCGCAAGCGCAGCCATTACACCGAAAAACAGTACCCCTGCAAAATAAGGCAGCTTTTCAAGGATGTTGGATTTATCAATTTTTTTGCCATACCAGTAGTCAATCAGGAAAAGGATGAGCGGTAAAGTCACCGCTGATGTTTTCGACATGATAGATATATAAAAACAAATTATTGAATACGTATAGTACTTCCCCTGGCTGGGGTTTTCAATGTATTTAAGATACATTATCAATGATAACAGGTATGTCACGCAGTACAGCACGTCATCCCTCCCGGCAACCCATGCTACGGCCTGTACCTGAACCGGATGCACGCCAAAAAATGTTGCTGCAATAAATGCAGCTACCGCGTTCTTTCCGGTAAGTATGTAGATAAACAAAAACGCGAGCCCGCAGTTAAGCAGGTGCAACAACAAACTATTGAGGTGGTACACAAACGGCGTAAGTTTCACCACCGCGTGTTCCACCATAAAGGATAGGTATAATAACGGCCGGTACTCATTGTTTATGAACCCTGTAAATATTTTTGCGATATTCCTTGCATTAACAACTTTTACTACCGAATTTTCGGTCAATAACACGCCGTCATCCCAGTTCGTAAACCCGTTGAACAACGACGGGAAGTATGCCGCGGCGGTTACCGCAACTGCTAAAATCAGGAGCGCCAAATGTTTTTTGTTGCTGATAATTTTCAACATACTTTCACCATGATGCCAGCTTCCGCGCTTTTGTAAAACACTTTTCCGCGGAGGTATTATCCCCTGCGCGGGTATACACTGCACCGAGGTACTGCCATATATCCTGTGAGTACGGGTACATACGGGAAAGTTTGGTATACACCCTCAACGCCTGTTTTAAATCACCGTTTGATAAATATAACTCCCCAAGGCTAACCCATACCGGAGCTAAACCCGGTGCGTACTTCACCGCGCGTTTGTAGTACGCTTCCGCACGGAAATTATCGTTATTCTGCTGATAAAAACTTCCGAACCGCCAGTAAGTATTGCCGTACTTCGGATCAGCTTCCAACGCTTTCTGTAAATAACCCATACCTGTTTTAAAATCGCTTAACACCAGGTATGTAAAACCAATATCGCTGAGGTAGTCCGCAGAGGCAGGGTAAAGAGAAGACATAAAACTTAAAACATCGATAGTATCACGATAATTCTTTGTCCAGTAACACAGGAATGCAAAACTTGCATACTGTTTTTTCAAAGAAAGAACGTTCTCCGCCGGATTTTGCAGAAGCTCACGTTTTTTTGCGGATAATAACTGATAATTTTCATCCACCTGTTTCTTCCCAATAAATATTTTTTCTCTATCCTTAAGTTTAAACACCACAGCGGTATTGTCAACAAAAGCCAGTTTCCATCCCGTATGGTGGTACAAGTAGTCCGTAAGCGGTGCGGATATTTGCGAAGATATATCAAGCACTGCGTAACCAATATTATACTGCTTCACCAGCGCGTCAAATCCCGCGGGGATTGTCAATACATCGTTGTATTGCTTAAAAACACCAAACTGGTGTGCCACTATTTTTGAAGTGAGAAATACCTTAGTTTTAGGGAACAGTTCCCACGCAATGCCGTCACCTAGGGTATGCGTATTAAAAATCACGCGGTTACCTTCAATTGTTTTCAGGTAATCCCCAAGTTTATTATAGGTTTCCCCAAATGCTGTACTAAACCCAAACCCATAATCCAGGCGGTTAATACTATAAATTTTACCGGTAACAACCATAACAATGAAAATAGCAGTACATGATAACAGTATTACCCCGGAGATATAAAACACTTTTGTTGACACAAAAAAATCCTTCACCCTGGACGGAACTGTCAGCGGTGAAGAGGAAAAGTTATGAGATGTAACGATCAACATAATACATGATGACAGTATCAGGGATATTACCGTGTTAAACGCTAAAAATAGGTTTAAAATAAACAGTAATACCATGAGCACTTTCACACGCATATGTGTTATAAAAGACATTAAACATACAAACAATAGCGCGATATAAACTTTATATGAAAAAAACTGCTTAAAATCTGTATAGAAAACAGGGTAATACGAACTGACATTCGCACGAATAATGTTCTCCCCGGGGATAAGAACCCAGAAATAGTCAAGGACACCGAGATAAATTTTCCAGCCGTACGGGTTCACTATTGTTGCAATAAGAGACGCAGCCAACGCTATGGCAATATACATCTCTTGCTTATTAGGATTATCCCGCGGTGAAGTAAGTTTCAGAACTATACTATCAACCAGGTATATAAGCAATACCGCAGGGCCTATCAAAAAGAAGTTGTGCGAGTTTGTCCATATAACCTGCATAATTGCCACTACCGCGATAAAGGCCGTACCATTGAGCTTACCCCGGCGGAAGAGTTCAATCAACAATATAAACACGCCGGTAAACAAAACGCTTACCGCCACCGAATGCGGTGATACGTTAAGCATCACGGATACCGCTGTCATCAAAAACAGGAGGTACGTAATTTTACCGGGATTATATAATAACGCTATAACCCCGAATATTATCAACGCTAAAGCCGTTATCCCGGCAGATACTGCCTGTACCCCTGCGAATCCTGAAATCAAGTAGGTAATATACAGCATCACGTCGTATAACCATTCCGAATTTACGTTCATAAACATCGAAGATGTATATTCAAATACATGGGTTTTAGGGACGGTAAGAGTTTTGGCGATATATCCGCCAAGCTTTATTTGTGTCAATACCGCGGATGGAATGGAAGTATTAATTCCTGAAAGAAAAACAAGGATTGCTGTAGTTATGAAAGACGCGGTGTAAATACTTTTACGGCTGAATTTCATCCGTCACTCAGCTTTTAACAAGAAGATGCTCATACATGAACTAAGCTCACCTGCAACAACCTCCGGCTGTTTTCCTTCATAAAAAATTCCAAGTGCTTCAACCACATCATTTGCAGCAAGTTTCACAATTTTTGTACTTGTTGTATTTACATTACCTGAAGAATCAGCAGTATTGCCAAATCCGTAGCAAATCCAAGCGTTATCATTTTTCTTAAGAATCGAGCCATATCCTGTATTCGCCGTAGTATAAACAAATTGAACCTGAAGGCTCATAAGATACCATCCCGCTACCGGCGCACGAAATGAGGGATTTGAAAAGTTACCGGCAGGATCCCAGATTTCGCTGTCAAACGCGATTGTTCTCCAGTTACCTGTTGTTTGTGTCATACTTTGTACAGCGGAACGCGTAACACGGCATCCAATCGCCGTGCCACGCACATAATCACTAGCTGTGATATCGCTTGTTACAGTAACATTACCCGTAGCGTATAACGAACCTTTAACTTTCAACTGATTTGCCCCCGGATTTGTTGTACCAATACCGGTATCGTTTGACGAATTGACATACACCCCGCGGTCTTCCGCATAAGGATCTACCGCCCCAGCGGTAACACCCACGCCTTTCCCGGTCCCGCCGAAGAGGTATAAATCATCCCCAACAGCAAGCGCACCGATGTTTGCCCATGCTTCCCCCAACCGCAGGGAACCTGTAGCGTTGTAACTGTTAGAAACACGTAACCCGTACTGCCCGCCGTACAGGCGTGAATAATTTGTGGATGTAAACCTAATCGCTTTATCCGCCATATCAAGTTTATCATTAGCCGTATTCGTACTGAACACTACATTACCCGAAAACTTTACTGTCCCCGCTGTGAGTGACAACCTGTTAGACGCATCATTAATTATGCGTACATTATAATCCTGTGATGATGCCAGGCCATAATGAAAATCAATAAACGGCGTATTATTAGCTGCTTGTGCAGGGCCAAGTTCGATACTGCCAAGCTGGTTCCGCCCATCAAGCACAGCGCCCTGGGTACCGAAGTTAATCCCATAATTTGCGCGAACCGTACTGTTTGTCCCAGCAACGTCTAGTTTATACGCCGGTGTTGTTGTACCTATCCCCGCGTTTGTACCGTCGTCATAGATTATAGAATTACCCAACGTATTCTGTGACGTAAACCGCGCGATATAACCTGTTGTCCCAACACCTGTTTTCGATGAATACGCTGCGGAAGCCGCATAAAACGTATACGCATCTGACATAATCTGTTCCCGCGGGGAAAGTACCGTACATTGCCCTTCCGTCGTAGCACTTGCCGGGCCGACATAAATTTCCAGGAATGGCATAACAGAATTATCTGACCACGCTACATTTGAGCAATCCAGCTGGTAACTAAATAACCCTTTCTCTACACTAACGCTCACCACACCCGAGTTCCAATAAACCGTCGCACCGTCGTTGTTGGTAAGTTTGAACACCATTTTCCTCGTACTGGTGATAAACACACCGTTTTCGCGGTAACGCCCCTGGTAGTTCAACTGTAACGGCACAGCACTGTTAGTTGTTTCACACAACAACAGTATGAGCATAACCGCGAATATGAACATATTTTTATTAATTTTCATTTTGTTAATCCGCCCTGATTAAAAATCCGGAGAACCCGCCGTCCATTGCTGACGAGTACAAATCAACTGTATTCACTCCCGATTCCTGCCATGCTTTCACCTGCACACCGTCACCGGAGTCAAGATGAACGATCGTAGCTAACCGGCAAGTTACACCGGTAGCTTCCGCAGAATACGAATAATTCCGTGCTACATCCACACCCCCAGCGGTTAATTTTAACCCATACGGTTTCTCATCCACTACTTCCGCGAATTGTTGAAACGCAGCAAAGAAATAATATCCCGCTACCGGCGCGACATATGTATCTGTTGTCGGGTCAAAATCGCCGTTGACATCAAACGACTCTGCATAATCACACACCACCGCCCCGCCGCCGCCGGTTACTAAATTCAGCTGCGATCCTGTTTTATACGCCCGGAAAGCAGACCATTTACCTTTGACATGAGCTGAAGAAGTAATATTTCCCGCTCCTTCAAAAAACGTGGTAACTTCCGCAGCGCCGTTGACGTCAAGTTTATAGGCCGGTGCACTTGTCCCGATCCCAACATTCTGTGATGAATTAACATAAATCCCGATGGAAGTTGCCGGATTGATATTCCCTCCCTGCAACAACGTGCCATACCCCGCACCGCCCACTAAATGCAGATTATACGCTGTACTGTCACCGGAATATAAACCCAACCCGCTGTACACAACCCCTGCACGTAACGGCCCGTAGGTTGCCAAGTCAGTAGTTGCGTATATATGAATCCCCGACGCACCGGATGTTACGCGGTTATAAAAGACACGGTACGCGTCGTAAAACCGCGCGTAGTTTGAGCCAAGGTCGACTTTATCACCCGGCGCAGTGTCGCCTAACTGAATATTCCCGCTGAAATATACCGTCGGGCCGGTAGATAATGCGGAATATATGGACAACGCACCGTTTCTGTCGTTTATCATACGGATATTATAATCCTGACTTGAACCGGTACCGTAATGGAAATCAATATACGGTATCGCATAAGTTGCCGTACTCGGGCCAAGCTCAAGCGCGCCGCCCTGGTCAATTTTATACTGCGCATCAGCGGTACCAAAAAACACGGCGTAACTGCCCAATCGCGCGCTACCGTTTATCTCAAGTTTTGCATCCGGTGTGGTGGAACTAATCCCAATATTTGTACCATTGTCAGAAATGACAGTTGACTGCCCGACAGTATTCGCAGCGCTCCATCTCACGAGGTACGGGCTATTTCCGTCACCTGTAGTATTCGCATATGTCGCAGAGGTTGCGTAGAACGCGTACGCTCGGGAAAGTATACGTTCACGGGTATATAGCTGAACATCAGCTGCGCTTACGCCAACATAAACTTCTATATACGGTTCAATCGCAGCATCCCACCAGTCCACGCTTGGGCCGCAGTATAAAACGTACCGGAATAAACCGCTCTCAACTTCCAATGACACTTCACCAGAATCGTAATATACAGTCCCCCCGCCGCTGTTCGTGATCTTGAACCTGAAAACTCTCACTCCGGAAATATACGCCCCAGCTTCTTTGTACCGCCCCTGGTAGTTAATCCCTGATGGAACTTCGGAATTAAGCACTGGCGGAAGGAATATCAATGGAGATAGTACCATAAATACAGTACAAAAAACTGTGAACCTGTAATAATTGCTGTTCATACCCATATATTCCTTCAATCCGCCTTCAACAAAAACAGTGTCATAAATGTAGCATAATCCGCTATAGTGGAATAATTCGCCCCACCATCTTCATCATCAACAGTTATTATCACGTGGTCATTGGCATTCAGGTGTAAAACTCCAGTCTGTGCTGCGTTAAGAACGTATATACTAGAATGCGGGGAATCACGCCAGGTAGCTGTGCCATTGACATATACATCACAGATAAACCGCATATCTTCCGTTGGAGTAGTAGTAACCAGCGACGCAAAAAGGTAGTACCCCGCCACAGGTGCACTATATTCAGTATTAGCATCATTCCACCCGCCTAGATTCCATGCCTCGTACCTGAACAGCATTGTATTGCCAACAGTATTATTCCACACATCACTGGTTCCTGTTTCATAATAGGAATACACGCCTTCCGACAAACTTTTAACATACCCCGCAGCGGTGACTGATGTCCCGACGGTAAGAGTAGACGAAAAGTTTGCAGTACCCGAAACTTTAACTTTATACGTCCCGGGGTCGGTTGTACCAATCCCGACTTTGTTATCACTTGCTACGTACAATCCCGGGGAGGTAAGCGGGCTCGTGTTATTAGCTCCTATAGCCACAGCTTTCCCTGACGGCGCACAAAGGTTTAAATCATACGCCCCGCTATCA
This sequence comes from Elusimicrobiota bacterium, assembly GCA_041658405.1. Classification (NCBI taxonomy): domain Bacteria; kingdom Pseudomonadati; phylum Elusimicrobiota; species Elusimicrobiota bacterium. The sequence continues at coordinate 84,521 of JBBAAG010000002.1, read as the reverse complement.
CCGGAAAATAATCCCATAGCACCCCAGACTTCGCCCAGGCGTAATACACCGTCTGCTACATCGTCGTCAATGACAGAAACGCCGTAGGTATTACCTGACAAGCGCTGGTAATCACTAGCCGTCCCTAACCGCAGATAATTACTTCCAAGGTCAAGAGCGTCTGACGGAGTGGTTAATGCCATCCCGAACTTACCGGTGGTATATACATCACCTGTAAAAGTCAACTGCCCATCTGCGTCGTTTATTACCCGAACATTGTAATTTTCAAACGAATCTTTACCGTAATGAAAATCTATGTAGGGCGTCTGCCCGGAACCTGTTGTGGGGCCAAGCTCGATTGACCCGCCCTGGTTTGTACCGTTAAGCATAGTTCCTTCACTACCGATATATACCTGATCTTTCACACGGATATTAGAACCGTCCACCTGAAGTTTGAACCGTGAATCAGGAGCGACACTTATTCCTGCGTTTGTCCCGTTATCCTGTATTATTGAATCGCCTAATGTCAATGCTGCGGTAAACTTTGCAGCCTTATCAGCCGCCCCGCCGCCGGTACCCGCGGCAATACGTTGAGAATATGTGGTGGAGGATATGTAATACGCATACGCACCTGCCTGCAGTTTCTCCCGGGGTGTCAGAACTGTGAGCTCTGCGTCAAGTGTTGATCCCGCAGGGCCTACCAAAACTTCTACATACGGCGTTACGGATTCCCATACTACTGCTGTGGAACAATGGAGGACATAGTTAAACATCCCGCGGTCAAGCGATAGGTCAACAATTTTACTGGTCCACTTAACCGTCCCGGCTTCATCTGTGATACGGAACCGGAATGCACGTGTCCCTGTTATATACGACCCTGCTTCTTTATACCGGCCCTGGTAGTTCATCCCGGTTGCAACTGCAGAGTATATTTTGTGAAATGACAGTGTTGTGATAACAAACAACAATAATGTTACCAAAACAGCTTTGATTTTTTTTCTATTCATCCAAAACCCTCTATTATAATAAACGGTTTATTTTATATAGTCAAACCCTAAACTCTTTATTAAAAGTATAGTGATAAATGCAGTAATTGTCAACTAATAATGTTTTACTTTATCACCACAACTTTTTTGGTGTTTTTGTAGATATCAGATATGAACTGCACAAGGTATATCCCTGATGCCACGGGTTCGCCGTTATCGTTCTTCCCATCCCATTCAACCGCTGACACCCCGCGGGTAGGGGAGTTTACCGGTAACGACCGTACGAGTTCACCGGCAGTATTGTATACTTCAACCCGCGCGTATGCCGCGTCTTCCATCAACCTATACTGTATCACAAGTTTGGTGTCAGACTGGTTTAGCCGTATAATATTGGGCATAACGCTTGTTGTGTTTTCTTCTACAGTAACAAACACCGCAATGTTTTTGGTGACAGAACTTACTTGCCCGCTGGTATTTTGCGCGCTGATCTTTACTTCCAGCGGACGGCCGTACAACAAATCTTCTTTTGTCACGACATAACCGTAACTGTAATCCACATAATTCCCAAGAATATCAACGTATCCGTTTTCGTAAGTTGCAAGATTATTGTTCACCTTAACAACAGGTACGACCTTGCATTCAGTTTGTTCGTCTATCACAAACGTAATTCTAATCTTTGTCCCTTCCATCACGGTTATCGGCAAGATTGTTACGCATGAAATTACTGGCGGAGTTTCGTCATGCGGTATCCCGGAGACAACTGCGGAATAATCGCTGCTGTTCTGGCTGGTATCCACTGCCGCGATTCTGTAGTAATACGTAACCTCATTCTCAAGTTGTGTATCCGTAAAAGAAAGCTTGTTTGGTAAAGTATTGAATATCGGGATATACGTACCGTTATACTCTTCCGCGCGGTAGACCATATACTCTTTTAAGCCGGTATCCGTATTAGCTTTCCACTCGATAAACAAACTGTACCCTTCCGGCAACGGCGTTATCGTCAACCCTGTCGGCACACTTGGCGGGATATTATCCCCGCTGCTTCCAATTGTTGGATACCCCGTAAGATCAGCGGACTTACTACTTTCATTCCCGCGGTTATCCACGGCAGTTAATTTATAGTAATAACTTGTGTTATTAATCAAGTTTGTATCCTGATACGCCTGGTATGCGGGATTACCGGATACACGCGTTACGTTAGTGATAAATTTATACGGGCCGGGTTTTGCGGTTGCGCGGTAAATATTGAACGCCACAATCGCGCTTATAGTATCCGACATTTCCCAATTAAGCGTTAATACACCGCCTGTTTTTTCGTCAGTAGAACTTATCCATTCAGGGACCGGGACGGTTACCGTTGCAGTGCTGGAGTACGGTATAAAACCATAAGCAGGTAAAGAATACTGTGTCCCATCCCCGTTGGTATTAAACGCGCGGAGCCAGTAATAGTAGGTTGTGTTATTAACCAAACCCTTATCGCTATAACTATTCACTGTAACAGTTGAGATCAATACCGAGGTAATATAGTTGTTTGTAATATTCCGATACACCGCGTATTTACTGAAGTCCAGTTCAGTATTTATAGCCCACACAAGGTTCAACTGCGTACCAAGCCCCGCGTTTGTTACGGTAAGGCCCGACGGGATTTTTAATTGTAACGCTATCGTCGTTGAAGACGCTATGTTTGAATACGCACTTTCTCCGTCAAGCATATCCCGTGCGGTGAGAACGTAATAATACTTTCTGTTATTCTCTAACCCTGAATCAATATAACTATTTGCATCAGCGTCTATTCCAGTCGATACCACACAAACATACCCGCTGCCAGGAGATAACGACCGGTAAAGAATATAATCCTTAACGCCGGTAGAAGAAGATTCTTCCCATTCAATTATTAACTCCCCGCATTTATTACTAACAACTTTTGCACTAACATTTACCGGGGGTGAGAGGTCAATGACAGTAAATGATGTTTCGTTTGAATACTGGCTTTCCTTATTCAACGCATCCCTGGTAATAAGCGCGTAGTAATACTTTTTGTTAGCCTCCAACCCGTTATCGTAATAAATTGTTGAATTAGAACTTATCCCCGTAGATACCACGGAGATATACCCGCTGCCGGAACTTGTGGAACGGTAAAGGATGTAGTCCTTAAACCCTGACGACACTGATGCCGCCCATTCGATTGTCACTACTCCCTGTTTACTACTGAACGCATAAACATTTGTGGGCGGTAAAATGTTGGTTGTAGTTCCTGCTGCCTGATTTGAATATTCACTTTCGTTATTCCCTGTATCCCGCGAAGTAAGGACATAGTAATACTCTTTATTACTCCCCAACCCGGTATCAACGTAGCTGGTAACACCCGGCGGTATGCCGGTAGAGGTAATTTTTACATATCCGCTGCCTGGGGTGGTTGATCTGTAAAGAATGTAATCCTTCAATACTACGGAAGTAGACACTGTCCACCCGATCCTGAGCTCACTGCATTTTGAGCTTAACACGCTGACATTCACCGGGGCAGTAAGGTCTGTCGTTACTGTCGTAGAGGACGCTTCTTTTGAGTACGCGCTTTCGTTATTTAACTCATCACGCGAGGTAAGGACGTAGTAATACGATTTATTACTCTCTAATCCGGAATCATAATAACTGGTAACACCGAGTGCGATCCCTGTGGATACAACTTTAACATACCCGCTGCCGGAAGTTACCGACCGGTACAACATATAATCCTTTATCCCCGCGGAAGTTGATGCTGCCCAGCTGATTTTAAGTTTATCGTACACATCACTGATTGTTTTAACACTGACACTTGTCGGTGGAGTGATGGTTATGATATCAAACGTTTTCAACGGTGTAACCGTAAAATATCCGGTTGAGTTTGCTACCTCAAACTGCCATTGGAATAATGTTGTCCCAGAGGTTATTGCGTTTGACGGTATAGTCCCGCTGTACCCTATCCCGCCGGTACTTACCACTGCCACGGTATTCCATGTGTTTGACCACGCGGTACCCTCTTTTATACGGTACTTTAAGACAGATTTTGTTAAGTCCAGAGTATCGGGGGTAGTAAACGTTATCGGTATACCGTTATTGACCTTATGCACTTTCGCCGGCGGGTTTGTGACGATTAATTTTGGGCTCTTATCATAGTCACACCAATAACTTTTACGTAATCCCAGTAAGCGCGTATAACTTTGTTTTGGCGTATTGTCACGACGGATTAACCCGCTCCACGGCTGGTATGTATCAAGGTCCATAAAGTCCCACCAGCCGATAGCTTCAACCGCTGACTTACTATAAAACAGTGTGTACAACTGTTCTATACGGTCAGCCTGCATTGTCTCTGACCAGTCACCATGCCACCCTGGCCCGGGATCTTTATCCGGCTTCCCGCAGAGCGGGTCAGGGATAGATTCTGATGGCGCGCTTTGTTCTGTAATATGTATAGGCTTCCCCAGTGCAGCGTACTGGTCAAGTTTTCTGTCAATCTCAAAAATATCCTGTGAGTTATAATACATTTGTATCCCGACGATCTCAAATACCGAACCATCAGCAATTATTTCCTTGAAATACCTTAATGGCGACCTTTTCGTACTCTTAGGTTTTGTTGCGTAGTCGGCAAACATGTAGGTTACGTTGACAATACGCTGGCAGTCCGGCATTGCCTGCCTTGCAGCATACAACGATCCTTTCGTCAACGAGTTCGCTTCCGCATGAGTAAGCTTGTTCGGGTTATAGACATCATGGTGTTCGTTGATAATCTCAAAATATTTGGTATAACTTTTGTAACGTGTAATAAATTCTGTTACAAGGCTTGTGCATTTAGTTTTTAGATCAGTGAATGACAACGAGGCCGCCCAGGTGGGGTACCAATAAACAATCGCGCAGGGGCGCGGGGTGGCAAATGAAGAGACAAAGTTTATTTCAGCATCTACCCGCGCATAATCTATCGCTGTAGTTGAACTCGCCTGGATCATACCCCAATAAAAAAATGATGTCCCGAAGTTGAACATATCCTTGAACAACGGGTCGAATACCGTGGGGTTGTACATATGAGAGAACGAATTTGCACTGAAAAAAAATTTTTGCCTCGGCATCCCGGCTTTCTGCATACGGTACCGCGCTTTTGCCAGTGACAGTTCTTCCCCCAACCTCAGTGATTCCGCTAATGATGTATACATACTATTAGCCCCTGCGCGTTCAACGTCAGCCATAAAGTCGGAACGTAAAGGTACACCGTCAGTAATCGCAGCAGTTGTTGCTGCTTTCACGCGGTTATACCGTGTAACTTTTGCGGCGGATACAAGGTTTATAGTTGCCGCACTGGTATAACCGTTACCGTTGTTATCAGCATAAACATATACAGTACCGAAATTCGGTACTGTAAGTAAAACCCCCAGCTGTACCGGTGTGGTAGTAGAAATTATTATCGTTGCGGTACCGGTTGTGGTAACCACAGATTTTGGAGGTAATGGTTCGGTGTTTAAGTCCCAGCATTTTATGGTATCTACAGTACTCTCAGGTGCGGGAATACTGCCAACGAGGTTTATATTTACAGTCAATGTATAATCCGCGAGACAGGCGCTGGTAAAGTTGGATACAAGAAGTGTTGCTATCAGACAGATCAGATATATAGTTTTATACATTGTATTTTTTATTCTCATCGTTATCGTCCTGGTTTTATATTATAGTAAATATGCATTATTTTTGATAAGAAGTGTTTATAGAAACCGTAGCCCTGTTTTTTTAGCACTGCAAACTTGATGCGGATAAATATCCTATTTCACACGCATAATCCACACCACTGTCATAGCTGCTACTTGTATATATGGATAACCTAAATTATCGACACTACTATATGAATTTTTTGTACCATTTTCGGTATCATAAAAATATCCCAGAATGTTTCCACCGTAATAATTTGCAGTATTCACTCCGGTATATTGGGTTCCATTCCCGGAATACCGTGTTGACGCGTTTGTGGAACCTGAAGTTGTTCCCCCTCGAATATACCGTCCTCTACTGCCAGCATAGACCTGACTGTTCAAATTAGGTATTGTTTGGCCATTATAAACCGAAGCCGCATCTGATAATACTTGCCCGCTACATTCCACCCAGCCGGAAGGTAACGCCGGAACACCGGTTAATGATTTATGCCAAGCCATAATTACGCCTATCGGCAAAATTCCGTAGCCCGAAAGAGTGCCGCTTTGTGTTACTGACATCAACTCTGTCCCGTTGTTACTAGACAATTTCAGTGAATACGTATTCCCTGAACCGGTTTTTATGTCCAATGTTGCAGAAGGATTTGTCATACCGATCCCCACTTTACCTTCTACTATTAACCCGTTACTTGGCGCGGCTGATGTACCCGAATATGTTGCGCCAACTGCTACTGCACCTTCAATATCAAGTTTGTTTTGTGGACTACTTGTCCCAATCCCAGTATTACCTTCCACAATCAACCCGTTATTCGGCGCAGCCGACGTACCGGAATACGTCGCACCGATTGCGCAACTGCCTTCAACATCAAGCTTGTTTGCCGGTGATGCATTACCGATTGCCACACTGCCGTTATCGTATATCGTAGAAGAATTTCCTACCTGATCAGCTGCAACAAATTTTGCAGGATAATTATTTGCAGTACCAGCCCCGGTTTTTTGTGAATACGTAGTAGTAGATGCAAAATATGAATACGCTGCACCCATCAACTGTTCCCGGGGAGCTAATACAGTCAACTGTCCTTCAGCTGAACCGGCGGGGCCAACCCTTACTTCTATAAACGGTTGTGTGTCACTCCAATTTATTCCCGTAGAACAAAGAAGGGTATAACTGAACAACCCTTTTTCTATAGATAAATTCACAATGGGAGAACGCCAGTATACAGAAGCGCCATCGTTATTTGATATTTTGAAAAGAAACGCACGGGTTCCTGAGATAAAAACACCATTTTCACGGTAACGCCCCTGATATGTCATCCCGTTAGGCGCTTCGCTTAACATTGCTACTGATTGCAGCATAATGTAAAACAAAAATATTGGTTTCAGTATCAATCTCATATTATTTTTCATATATTTATTTACTTTGTTTTCATAATCCACACCATCGTCATTGCTGTTACCTGAATATAGGGATACCCAAGAGTGTTGTCAGTTGTGCTATATGTCACAAGAGCACCATTTTCTGTATCATTCCATTGCGCATAAGCAGCGCCATAATAAGTTCCGCTTTGTCCAGCGTACTTTGTACCATTCCCGGAATACCGTGTTGATTCATTGAATGACCCAGATGTTGTTCCCCCGCGAAGATAAAGTCCTCTGCCACCAGCATATTTTTCACTATTCAAATCAGGAATTGCTTGCCCGTTGATTGGCGAATCAACATCTGATACAGTACCACCAGTGCATTCAACCCAACCCGCAGGTAAAGAAGGTACCCCGGATAATGATTTGTGCCATGCTACAATTGAACCAATAGGAGCAATGCCAAAACCGGAGATTGTTCCACTATGTTTTACCGACATTATTTCGGTCGTCCCGTTACTGCTTGATATTTTAAGCGCATATGTGTTTCCTGAACCAGTTTGAATTTCCAATGTACCTGAAGGATTTGTTATCCCGATCCCAACTTTCCCTTCGACTATCAACCCGTTACTCGGCCCCGCGCTTGTTCCCGCGTATGTTGCGCCAATTGCCGCGGCGCCTTCGACATCCAACTTGTTTTGTGGGTTAGTTAATCCGATACCAACACTGCCTTCTATGATCAACCCGTTTGCTGGCCCCGCGCTTGTTCCGGCATAGGTAGCGCCGACCGCGCAATTACCCTCAATATCAAGCTTGTTTGCGGGAGACGTGTTGCCGATTGCCACATTGCCGTTATCATAAATACTACTGGAATTTCCCAACTGATCAGTTGCAGTAAATTTTGCAACGTAATTTACGGTTCCTACCCCTGTCTTTTGTGAATATATTGCAGTTGACGTATAAAACGCGTAGGGCGCACCAACTATCAATTCCCGGGGAGTTAACGATATTAACTGTGGTTCAGTCGAACCTTCAGGCCCGGCACTGACTTCTATATGCGGCGTTGTAGTCACCCAGTTCAGTCCTGTAGAAAAGTTAAGGACATAATGATACAACCCGCTTTCTACTCTGAGGTTAACGATCCCGGACCGCCAATATTCAGAAGTACCTCCGCTATCAGTTATTTTGAAAAGAAACGCACGGTTGCCTGTGATATATACGCCGTTTTCGCGGTAACGCCCCTGATAATTTATCCCGGTCGGTATAGCGCAGTACGCTGTAATGGATTGCAGCAAAATGTAGAGTAGTAGTACCAGTTTCAGTATTGACAAAAAAATGTTTTTCATAAAAATCATTTTATCCTCATTATCCACACCATTGTCATTGCTGTTACCTGTACATAAGGATATCCCAAAGTATTGTCAGTTGTGCTATATGATACTAAGTCGCCATTCTCAGTATCATAATATTTACCAAAGGCCATACCATAGTATGTAAAAGATGCTCCTGATGACGTGTATTTGACAGTATTTCCGGAAAATCGTGATGACGCATTTGTAGAACCTGATGTTGTTCCCCCGCGAATATAACGTCCTCTACTACCAGCATAGACTTGACTGTTTAAATTCGGAATTGCCTGGCCGTTTATAGGGGAAGCAGCATCTGACACAGTACCGCCGGTACATTCTACCCACGAGCCTGGTAAAGCAGGGGTATTGGCAAAAGATTTGTGCCATGCAACGATTGTACCAATTGGAATAAACCCGCATCCTGAAATCGTGCCGTTGTGTTTCACCGACAATAATTCAGTACCGTTACTGCTTGATATCTTTAGCGCGTATGTATTGCCTGAACCTGTTGTTACTTCCAACGTACCAGTAGGATTCGTTATTCCAATACCAACTTTACCTTCTACAATCAAGCCATTTGACGGCCCCGCGCTTGTTCCCGCGTATGTTGCGCCAATTGCCGCGGCGCCTTCGACATCCAACTTGTTTTGTGGGTTAGTTAATCCGATACCGACATTGCCTTCTATGATCAACCCGTTTGCTGGCCCCGCACTTGTTCCGGCATAGGTAGCACCAATCGCGCAATTACCCTCAATATCAAGCTTGTTTGCGGGTGAGGCGTTGCCGATAGCAATGTTACCGTTATCGTAAATAGTGGAATTACCTGCCTGATTTGTTGCAGCAAATTTTGTTACATAATTCGCAGTTCCTGCGCCGGTAGTTTGTGAGTATACAGCAGTTGATGTATAGAACGAATACGCTACACCCATCAACTGTTCCCTCGGGGACAATACCGTCAATTCACCTTCAGTTGAACCTTCGGGCCCCACACTAACTTCTACAAATGGTGTTGTAAGATCCCAGCTTATAGTAGAACAGTGGAGAACGTAATTAAACATTCCGCGATCAACATTTAATGCAACAAGTTTTGATGCCCAGAGTAAAGTATTATCAATATCGTATATTTTGAACTTAAAAGTATAACTCCCTGTTACATACATACCATTATCTTTATACCGTCCCTGATAATTTATACCAGTGACTGCCGCTGCATTTATTTGCTTGATAAATATAAGTAATGTTGATATGTGTATAATAAGTGATATTATAAATAATTTCTTCAGCATACTATTGTATTCTCTCATCATTAAATTAATAGTTTAAATTAAAGGATTTGTCAACTTGTTTTAAAAAGTATATTTATTGAGCACTCAGTTTTTGTAGCCTAACATCGCGTTACAGTTATCTAATTCTCCTAATACTACAGGATCATCAGGGGTATATCTCAACGTTTTCTGGTAATACTCAATTGCTCCGGTATAATCCCCAAGCATTGCTTTGCAGTAACCTATACCAAACAAAAATTCGTGGAGATACGGCGCGTGATATACCGTTTTCTCGTATAACGGTATAGCTTTTTCGTACAAACCAAGAATGTAATACAACTGCCCGGTATTCGCTAAATCTTTGGGGATACTAATAAATTCAGTAATCCGCCCTTTTACAGGAGTAACATTTTTGTACCGTTCTAAAACCTTTTCAGCAAGAGAGTCCAGTATTTTTTCGTTATGCCAGGCGCTGTCTTTTCCTCCGGAGAGGGGTTTAATCTTCTGAAAAACAATACCTGTTTCGTCAATAAACACAGTTTTCCATGCGGGATGGCGCCACAGGCGGTTAACCGTCCCGGAGGTAAAGCGTTGTGTATGGTCCAGTACCAGGACATCAATCTTGTATTCCTCCACGAACTCATCAAACATACCGCCATCCTTCCACGCGCGTAGCATCTGCGCGTATACGGTTTTAACTTTTTCCTGTACCTGCGGGAGGAACCCGGCAATAAAAACTTTCCGTTCCTGTATATTTTGCCATACCAGATATCCGCCGGTAGAGTATTCGTTTAACGCCCTTGTTCCGGGAGGGAGTGTATTGATAAACTTCCCTGCGCCTTCAATATAAGTCCAGGGTTTTACTCCAAACCCAAACTCTTTCGCAATACGTAAGTACGTGTAGTACCTGTTGGTTACAATGTTATATGTCAGCAACAGGGACAGCAGTATTATCAGTATCATCGCTGTGGCGGATACGATCTTGAACACCTTCAGTAACGCATTAGCATCACTATATTTCCCCTGACGATAAATCCCGGTAAGGTTATACGCAGCAAACGGGAACGTTACCAACGCAAACAATGTAACCCCTCGGATTGTGGATAAGGATAATCCCAGGAAAAACAGTGTAAGTAAAACATGTGAGACAACAACTTTTTTGCGGATAAAAAAAGTTGCAATTACCGCTATAACAAGGAATTTGTAATACATCAATCCCGGTACATGAGCAGTATCGATCCCCAGTGTGGGTTTAAGTTCGGAAATCATCCTCGCAAAAACGTTATCCTGCCGATAGACTACATTCACATACCCGAGTACTGTCTGGAATATCGTTATACCGTAGGGATTAATCATAGTTGCTGCTACTACCGCGATAAAAGCAATTCCCAGGATTTTAAAGTTACCGCCCCAGGGTTCTATGAATTTTAACTTAAAATACTTCCCCGCGAACAAGTCAAGGATGTAGCATATTATAATTAATAACCCCATAAAATAAAATCCGTGGAGGTTCACCCAGAGAAGTTGTATTAACGGTAACGGGTATAACCACGCAGTTTTACCGGATAACCTGTACTTCTCCAGCAAAAAGATGTAAAGCACAGAAAAAAGTACGGAGAACATTTCCGGCCGCGGATGCGTGCGCACGCTTGCGGATAATACTACCATAAAAAAAAATGCAATGGCGTACCATTTACGCATAATCTTACCTGGTGACAACACCACAACAATTGCCGCAAGAAAAAGTGTCAGGAGCTTGAACAAGATTATACCGTTGACTCCCATAATTGTGTAAATACCGTAGCTCAGCACCTGGAACAGCCAGTTGGTATTAACATACCCTTCGTTGTTAAAAAAATAACAATGGTCTGTTAACGATACCATCGCACGGGTTTCAAGTATCCTCTGCCCGAACTTCAGGTGCCACCAAAAATCAGCGTCTGATATTTTTGTTATCAACAACGCAGACCACAGGATCAGTATGCATACTACCGCGAGGACTGGTAGTACCTCATATTTCTCGTTTAACACACTGTTTTCTTCCAATTTACCGCTATCCTTTCGGTTACTTCGGATACTATAGTTTTATTAATCTTACAAAATATGGTAGAATCAATGAAATTGTTACCAGAATAAAAAAGTTTTTATGGAGGTATTTTTTAGATGTACAAAATTGCAGTAATCCCTGGCGACGGTGTTGGCCCGGAATGCGTGAGGGAAGGATTAAAATCGTTGGAGGCAGCCGGTAAAAAGTTTGATATCCAGTACGAGTTTATCAACTACAACTTTTCGGGTGAACGCTACCTAAAAACCGGTGAGTTGATTTCTGATACCGAGATGGCAGAATTAAAGAAAGCTGACGCTATTTTTCTTGGCGCCGTAGGCCATCCTGACGTAAAACCCGGGATACTCGAGAAAAACGTGTTGCTACGCATACGGTTTGAACTTGAGCAATACATTAACCTCCGCCCGGTAAAACTTTATGACGGTGTATGGACACCGTTGAAGGATAAGGAACCTAAAGACATTGACTTCGTGGTGGTCCGCGAGAATACCGAAGGGTATTACTCCGGCGGCGGCGGATTCCTGAAAAAAGACACCCCAAACGAAGTGGCAATCCAGGAGTCGGTAAACACTTACCACGGCGTAGAACGCTGCTTGCGGTACGCATTTGAGTACTGCCGTAACCGGCGTACACGGAAAGAAATTACGTTATGCGGAAAAACTAATGTTCTCACCTATGCGTTTAACCTATGGGAACGCGTATACAATAATATGGGGAAAGAATATCCTGATATAAAAAAAAGTTATGCGCACGTGGATGCCGTTACTATGTGGTTTGTAAAGAACCCGGAATGGTTTGACGTTATCGTTACCGACAACATGTTCGGCGATATTATCACAGACCTTGGCGCTATGATACAAGGAGGCCTGGGTGTTGCCGCAGGAGGGAATATTAACCCCAAAGGCGTGTCAATGTTTGAACCTATCCACGGATCCGCCCCTAAGTACGCGGGTAAAAATGTTATTAACCCAATCGCTACGGTAATGGCCGGTGCAATGATGCTTGACGTCCTTGGTGAATCCGAAGCTGCGGATGCGATTGAAAATACGGTAAAAAAAATATTGTTATCCGGTAAAATTAAGAGTATGGACGCAGGTAAGATGGGGATGTCAACCTCAGAAGTTGGCGACCTTATCGCGAGTGAAATATAATTCATGGTAAGTAAAAACACTATTATATCGTACCTCCAACTCCTGACAGATTTCGGTGAGGATGAAATCATTATCCCTGAAGGACATAAATTTTTTAAGAAACCAAAAACTGTGGCTGTAGCGCCTAAAGGTAAAATTGGGCAACTTGAAAAGTTACGCCAGCAATACTTAACCTGCCGCGCATGTCCGTTGGGTGAGTCAAGGATAAACTTTGTATTCGGTACGGGTAATCCGGATACCCGTCTGATGTTCGTGGGGGAAGGGCCTGGGTTTGATGAGGACCATAAAGGCGAACCGTTTATCGGCCGTGCGGGTAAGCTTCTTAACGATATGATCCGCGGGATGACTCTTGACCGCAGTAATGTGTATATTGCAAACATTGTTAAGTGCCATCCTATGAAAGACCCGTCAGATCCCGAACTACGGGGTAATGACCGCCCGCCGGTTGAAGCAGAAGCGCGGAAGTGTATACATATACTTCACCAGCAAATACAGATTATTCATCCTGTACTAATCATTGCACTAGGCGCTGTGGCATCACGGTACTTACTACCTGTTGAGTTCAAAGCTTTAGGCGATGTGCGGGGAAGGTTTTTTGAGTATATAACCCCCGACGGTAAGGTTACGGATACAAAAATTATGCCGACATATCACCCTGCAGCGTTACTGCGTGACCCGCGGAATAAAGTGCCTGCATGGGAAGACTTAAAAATTGCAATGCGCGAACTTAACCTAATAATTCCGAAAGGATATGCCTAAACAGCATTACGCATCTATATGTACGTTGAGGTTGCCATACCGTTGCCGTTAGATAAACTTTTTGGGTATAACGTACCGGACAATTTGGTTAACTCTGTAACTCCAGGGGTACGCGTTAATGTTCCATTCGGGAAACAGGGCGCTAAGGTAGGGTACGTAATCAATGTTTTCCCGGATACTAAACATGACGGATGGAAAGACGTGCAGTCGGTTTATAGCCCAGAACTTTTTCTTGGGAAAGATAATCTTGAACTAACAAAATGGCTTTCCAGGCATTACGCATGTACGCTAGGCGAAGCCGCAGCAGCGGTTTTACCCGTAAACATCTGTGAACCTAAACGCAAAAAAGTTATCCCCGAAGGTACCGCGTCAGAACCTTATATCCCGGATACCGGCACACCGCCGGAGTACGAACTTACCGCAGAACAAGCCGTTGCGGTAGATGCTATTATTCAACAACTGAAAACCGGTACCCCGGCAACATTTTTACTGCACGGCGTTACCGCCAGCGGGAAGACAGAAGTATACTTCCGCGTGATTGAATACCTATTCTCGCAAAACAGGCATGTTGTTTACTTACTCCCTGAGATATCATTAACCCCGCAGTTTGTTGAGCTCACGCAAAAACGGTTTGGCAAAAACCGTATCGGCGTATGGCACAGCCGTATCTCCGCAGGTAAACGCTATGAAACCTTACGCCGCGCTATGCATGGTGAAGTACAACTAATGCTGGGCGCAAGGTCAGCGGTTTTTGCGCCATTCAACAACCTCGGGTGTATTATTGTGGATGAAGAACATGAGTTTACTTATAAACAGGACACTAAACCGTACTACCATACCCGGGAAGTAGCGGCTAAACGCGCAGAGTTAACAAACTCAGTTGTTATCCTTGGCAGCGCAACGCCCAGTATCGAAAGCAGGTATTTCGCTGATCAACGTAAGTATAAATTACTTGAACTCAAACAACGCGTTACCGGTATGAGCCACGCAATAGCTGAGATGGTCGACCTTAAAACCTCAAAAAGTTCGTTTACCACAGTTTTGTCAAACGAACTAAAAACAGCATTAGCGGAATGTTTGAATAACCATCAACAATCAATTTTGTTTGTCAACCGCCGCGGATTCGCTTCGTCGATAACCTGCCGTTCCTGTGGATATATTGCGGAATGCCCGCGGTGCGGAGTAAAACTTGTCTATCACCGTACTGAAGATAATCTGCAGTGCCATTTTTGTGCGTACCGCGAAAAGGTTAACCTCAGATGCCCTAACTGTAACGGGGTACGTATAAACTACGGCGGGGTGGGTACTGAAAAAGTGGAATCCGAAATAAAAAAATTATTTCCCTCCGCACGGGTACACCGTATGGATACTGATACTACCGGCAAAAAGGATGTTTATGAACAAGTATACCGCGCGGTAAAGGATGAGCAGCTTGATATCCTTATCGGTACGCAAATGATCGCGAAAGGGTTTGACTTCCCAAAAGTGTCGTTGGTAGGAATTATTAGTGCGGATATTACGTTGTATATCCCGGATTTTCGTAGTTCAGAACGCGCGTTCCAGTTATTAACACAGGTTGCCGGCCGTGCGGGACGCAGCGATACACCGGGACGGGTTATCCTTCAAACTTACCACCCGGAACATTATGTGTACAAAGCATTTATTGCTAATGACTATCACGAGTTTTATACACAAGAACTTGCGTTACGTAAACAATTCGGGTACCCGCCGTTTAACCAGCTTGCGCGGATTGTTTTCCGTCATGAAGAAGAACAACGCGTAAAATATGTTGCTGAAAACATGGCAGCTTCCATCCGCAATATGGTAACCCTTTTTGGGTACAGTAATACATTACTCCTACTTGGCCCGGCACCCGCGCCGTATGCCAGGATACGTGAACAGTACCGTTATCAGTTGATTATCAAAGGGCCGGAAGCGCAGGTAGAAAAGGTTATGCAGGAACTTAAACCTTTACCCTCAAAAACCGGGGTGCTTATCACCTACGACGTTGACGCTATGGACATGCTATGACACCTGTGGTTTGGCGGTACGCCATTGCGTTTATAGTATCAGTGTGTTCCTTCATTTTTTATGTGTATACCTCGTACAGCGGTATCCCCGCGTATCGTGACAGCGGCGACCTCGCTGTTGCGGCGTATACTTACGGCATTGCGCATCCCACAGGCTATCCGTTATACGTGATTATCGGCAAACTATTCACCTTCTTTATACCGATGGGTAACGTGGCATACAGGCTTAATATAATGTCCGCTGTATTCTCCGGGTTGACTGTAGGATTAGTGTTTTTGATACTACAAAAAATTGAAGTACATATTTTACTCTCCACAGGATTAGCGTTGTTATTCGCAGTACTACCTCCGGTTGTATCGTTATCGCATGTAGTGGAAATGTATGCGCTCAACACATTCCTTGTTGCGTTAAGCATCTACTTCCTCCCGGTATGTTTCATACCGGAGGCCGAGATCAATACACTAATATTTACACGTAAAATATTGTGCTCAATTTTTATTATTGGCTTAGCTGTAACCAACCATCAAACCGCGGTACTGGTATTACCCGGGATACTGTTATACACGTGGATTATTCAGCGGCAATTCAAACTTTACGGGGTTAAAAAACTTATTAAACTTTGCTTGATTGCCATTGTTTTGTTTTGCCTAGGGTTTACTGTAAATACATACCTCCCATTACGCGCAACAGGTGAGCCGGTATCCGCCTGGGGTAACCCTCAAAGTATTGACGGTATTATCCGTATCCTTACCCGCGGGGATTACGGCGGGATGAAATTGCATCCGGAACAAAGCACGCTTGACTTTTCACCGATGGCGCTTATGCGGCATACGATAAAGTATGTAGAGTATCTGGTATCACATTTCTCACCGGTTATTACGCTCATCGGTATCATTGGTTTTGTAACAGGATTTATGGAACCGTTTGTTATTGGGATAACCACAAGTTTTC
The DNA here is from genome assembly GCA_041658405.1 of Elusimicrobiota bacterium. Lineage (NCBI taxonomy): Bacteria > Pseudomonadati > Elusimicrobiota > Elusimicrobiota bacterium. Next base: position 67,959 of record JBBAAG010000002.1, on the reverse strand, counting down.
TTGTTTCAGGGATAGGGTTTGTTATATTATCCAACCTACCGTATACCGATCCTGCAACGTATTCAATACTGGAACCACACCTTATTTTGGGGCATATGTTTTTTATTATCCTCATCGGATACGGGGTGAAGTTTATTGTTGCGTTGAAACCGGGATGGTATACCTCAAAGATTATATATCCCGCGGGAACAATACTCGCGGTATGCGCGATAGCAGCGCAGTTAATCCTTTCCTGGGACAACTTTTACCGGCGTACTGATTACTATGCAGTGGATTATGTGAAGAACATGTTTGCGTCACTCCCTCCGGGAAGCGTGGTATTCAACCCCGACGATACCACCGCGTTTGTAACATCCTATACTCAACACTGTACGAAAATACGGCGGGACGTTCCGGTATTCGCATATTACCGTACACGATGGGGGTATGAACTCCTGAGAAAACGTTATCCCTCATTATTCCCCGCGGATACCGTGATATCTTCTTCCGGAGAAGCTGTGGATATAATGCTAAAACATAATTATGGTAAACACGGAATTTACGCGGATCTCCCCCAAAAATTCCCGCAGGAAGGATCAACCATCCCACAGGGAATTACTTACCGTATGAAAGACGGTATACCTGTATATAATCCTGTCATGTTTTTATCCGATATCTACCGTTACCGCAACCGTTATTTTGTTACGGATAACAGCGAATTTTTTACACGGCACGTTATCTCCTACTACTCCTCGGCATACACAAACACCGGGGTGTACTACCAGCAAAACAGCGAGTATTCCACGGCATTACGGTTATTTGAATCAGCACTAAAACTTGACCCATTCCTCACCGCTGCGTATAACAATACCGGGATTGTGTATTACACACAAAAACGGTTTAGTAAAGCAATTAAAGTTTTTGAAAAAGCTGCGGGTATACACGGGCGTGACGATAACGGCAGTATTTTGTATAATCTTGGCTTATGTTACAGGGATACAGGGAATACAGCGGAAGCTGAACGGTGTTTCCAGCTTGCCGCTCAAAAATATCCTCCTGCGGGGAATGAGCTTGGGTTGATATACTACTCCCGAGGGGATACCGTAAAAGCTGTGGAAGTATGGAAACAGGTGGTTAACTCCACAAAAACATACCCACCGGTGTTTTACAACCTCGGTATGGGGTACGAAAAAATGGGGAATTACGCACAGGCAGAAAAGTTTTTTTTAGCATACGCCGGTATTGTAATGGACCCCAACGAAAAAACCGCGGTTTTGCAAAGAATTGAAATGTTGCGTTTACGGAGAAAATAGTGGAGAAAACAAGTATGGCATCAGTATCTGCGTCTACGGGCAAGTTATTGCCAATACGCAAATACGGCGATAAAATCCTGCGCCGTCCCGCACGGCGGGTAAAAGATATTAATGAGGGTATCCGCGGGTTAATCAACGATATGCTGGTAACCATGATTAACGCACGCGGGGTTGGCCTTGCAGCGAATCAGGTGGGGCATAATCTCCAGATTTTAGTCGCTGACCTTTCCGCCGGGCAGGAAGGTAGGAAGTGTGAACCTGTAGTACTGATAAATCCTGCTGTAATCAAGAAAAAAGGACGGGTACGTATGGAGGAAGGATGTTTGTCATTCCCCGGGTTACAGATGACTATTACCCGCGCGAAATGGATAAAAGTTTCTGCAATGAACCTCAACGGCGTGGTGGTTGAGATTGAAACAGAAGGTTTTCCCGCGAGAATACTCCAGCATGAGATTGACCATCTCAATAATAAACTTATCATTGACCATATGCCATTACTAAAAAAACTTATCATCTGGCGTGAGATCAGAAAACGCAGAAAAACAAAAACGTGGTGATGGGAATCCCAACAATTTTTTTTGGCACACCGTTACCCGCAGTGGGATACGCGGAACTTACGCGTAAATTAACGGTATTAAAAGCAGTTGTTACCCAGCCAGACCGTGAAGCCGGGCGGGGTTGTAATATCCGTATCCCCGCAGTTAAGGAATGGGTATTAAAACCTTCCCCCGCAGAGAATAATGTACCGGATATCCTTCAACCGGAACGCAGTGAGATCCGCGATAACGCATTTGCTATGAAGTTATCGTCCTACTCCCCTGCATTAGGGATCGTTGTTAACTACGGCAATATTTTACCGCAAACCGTACTCTCAGTGTTCTCCACAGGTGTTATAAACATTCATTTTTCGTTATTACCCAAATACCGCGGTGCTGCACCGATACAATGGTCAATTATCCGCGGTGAAAAAGTTACCGGCGTAACCGCGTTTTGGCTTGACCCCGGGATGGATACCGGCGATATTTTTGCGCAGATAGAAGTAAGGATTGATGAGGATGATACTTCTGAAACTTTACGTACAAAACTTGTAGATACGGGACTGAAGTTATTAGGACAATGCATTACTGATATTGAACATGGTAAGATCATACGGAAAAAACAGGGAGGGACGCCGTCTTCTGCGCCGGTACTAAAAAAAAATGATGGGCATATTGACTGGAGTAAACCAGCGGGTGAGGTACACAACCTCCTCCGTGGTACCATACCCTGGCCGGGAGTGTTTACGCAGTACCAAAAACCCGGTGTTTGTGAAGAATATGAAGTACTAAAAATCACCGGAGGGCGCGTAGCGGTAACTGAAGACATTGTTTCTCTTGGGATAAAAAAAAATATTCCATACGGTACCATAGCGGGATACGTTAAGAACACAGGGTTTATCGTAGCATGCGGAAATGATACAATGTATGTTATAACCGTAGTTCAGCCGGCAGGGAAAAAGGTTATGCCAGCATGGAATTTTTTGCAAGGAAGCAGGATAACACAAGGAACGGTTTTAAAATAGACGGTATACAGAGAGTCAGGTGTTTTTATGGACATTAGATGGATAATATTTAGTGTTGAATACCCTGTGATGTTGGTTCTTGGAAAACTTATACCCGCATTGAAAGACGTTTTTGAATCGCATATCGTTGAAAGTAACAACCGCGCAGTCGAGCTCGTGGTAAAAAATAAAACATTCCATACTGTACTCGTGTTACTCCCGCATTGTTTGCAAAACGATAAATGCCCGCATCGGATTACCTACGACGTTGCGAACTGTAAAAACTGTGGAAACTGCAAAATCGGCGCGCTGCGCGTACTCGCGGAAAAGTACAAAGTTTCGTTGAAAGTCGCGACCGGCGGCGGGCTGGCGCGTAAATGGGTGAAAGAAGTACGGCCGGATATCATTGTGGCAGTCGCGTGTGAGAACGAACTCGCTGATGGCATCGCCGCGGTGTACCCTTTTCTCGTTTACGCTGTACCAAACACAAAACCCAACGGACCGTGTATCAACACCGATGTCGCCGTAGATGCAGTGAGTTCCGTGCTGCAAAAACTCGTCGGGAAGTAACACTAGTTTCGCGAGATTGTTATTCCCAAATCCTTGCAAATTTTACGTGCAAGAAAATCGTTGAGTTCTCTATGCCTTGGTACTGTCGATATTTTCCGTGTCGAAAGATTTATGAATACTGAATGTTTCTTCCCTTGTCTGAATAAAACACAGTTGTGCAAAGAAAGGTAACGTATAAACTCTTTAGTTTTCATTTTGAAGCGCGGATTGCAATACGTTGCGTGAATGTCTTTATTGGTTTTATACATTCATCTTTTAGCTGTTTTTCAGTTTTACGTATCAACATCAGCGCTTCTTTAATATTCTTCTTCGTTTCTTGCAGGGTTCTACCTTGCGTGTTTACACCGGGAAGTTCTTTTATATATCCAACATAATACTTCCCGCGTTTCTCATACACAGCCGTTACGTTTTTCATTTCATCACTTCCATAAATTGAACTGTTTTTAGCAACTGAGATCGATAACCCATCCATCGCACCAACCCATCCTTTCAAAAAAACCAACTTGAATCCAATTCTATATTAATAAATATTTTATCAAATATTAGTAACAACATCAACGCTGTCGAGATAAAAACAACCCGGAGCGCTTGTTTTCTGAACGGCTTTCGATTCCGACCTGAAAAAAACTTTTAAACGTGATATTCGACAAAACACAGGCACAGCAGTAACGATGGTTTATATTTCGCGACTTCCCTTGCACGGAGCGAAATCATAAGCCCCGACACAATCGGGGCGGCCAGCGGAGCTGCTGTGCCTGTGTTAAAACGGAATCATAGAGTGAAGGAAATAAGCGCTTCGGTTCTTGGTTGACGCTGTATCAAAACTGTATGTTTAACGTCGCGAGGTTGTTCCCAACGGTATTATCCATCGCACCGTTGAACTGATAGCCGTACCCGTAATCGAGTGTAATAAACGTTTTCATCCCGGGGATGCTAAACCGGTAACTCAACCCAAAAGATACAGACTTGTACTCGCTTACGCCATACCCGCAGCCTGCGCGGAAAGCAAACACGTTTCTTAATATCCACCATTCGCTGCCCAGCAACAACGCAGCGTCCGTACCCGCAGAGGTCGTGCAATAATACACAAGTTCGGTCGATACTGTTTCCATTTGGTAGCCCAGACCTACGCGGTACTCCGCAGGAACAATGTCGCGTTTCACCAGCTTAATATTCGGACGATCTACGTTACGCGCAGACGCGCCTGCCACAAGGCCAGATAACGGTGTTGCGTAGGTCAGCCCTACGTCGTAGCTTACACCCGTAGCGGTCATTGCGTTGGCAAACGTAGGGTCGCGGTTGGTATACCCTGTCTGCCCATAACTTTTCGTTAATGTTTTCACTGTAACACCCAGTTTTAACGGTTCAAAATATAGCATTTCCCGCGCATAGGTAAGTCCCGCAACTTGTTCGCTATACAAACTCGAACCAAACTGGAGGTAGTTCACGCCAAACGTTCCCACTATGCGGTTCACCGGATGCGTGTACACCAGCGTACCTAACCATAAACTGTCCATCACGCCAGGATACAACGATTCGTACGACATACTCACCCGGGGACGCGAGGTGTTCTCGTTCCCCCCGCTGATTGCGGTTAACGCCGGATTGTAATACACACCCGCAGTGTCGGCGGTAACGCCGGTAACCGTGCAGATCGCGCCGTTCATCCCGAGCCCCCGCGCACTGTAGTCCGTATACACAAACGCGCACTCCCCGTTTTGTAATGGGGTAAATAACAATACTAAAAATAAAATTATTAATTGTTTGTCGACGATATATGCCGCGAACGCTTTCAATCGTTTCGTCTGCGAAACGATTATTGAGTGAGCGGTATATACCGTCGACATAATCATACTCATTTCCCCAACACCACCGTCCCTTTAACCACCGCGTTCCCCCCCACTTTTAGTCCATATAAATACACCCCGCCGTCCATCATATCGCCGGTTGTGTTCCGCCCGTCCCAGTACGGCACAACACCGGAGGTTGCTGTGATCACACGTACCAGCGCACCGGTAAGCTTGTATATCCTCACCTCAATGTCTTTATTCTCGGGGTTCTCATAATAAAAATACACGCGGTCGTATATACCGTCAGGGTTCGGGGTGAACGGGTTCGGGCCGATGCCGGTAAACCGGAAACTCGTGGACCGCGCTGCGGTACCGCTGCTGCGTAACGCATACCGACTCAGGTGCGACGTTTTCACTGTCACCGTTTTGTTCGCAGTATCTACTGTACTCCCATCAAGTTTTTGCCATTGCACGCCGTCATGGTAATACAAAGCCAGAACGGACGCAGCGTCGGATTCCACGACGTCAGTATTCGTAACCTTACCGTTAGAATCAACTTGGTAGCCTACTGTTAGCTCAACCGTACCGTCAAGGTCGGTGATATCATTCCCCGTTCCACGCTCTTTCGCTACAACTTCCACTTCCTGCCCTTCACCAGCCGAAGTGTCGGTCTTGCGTTTAATATTTACCTCTGAGTCAGTTTTCAACAACCACGGTGGGATACGTATCAGTGTCTTAGGATCGTCCGACGCGATGACTACTCCGCCGTCCGACGCGACGATTAAAACTGATACATACAACCTCACCTCTACGGAAGCCAACCCCAGACTCGTTACGCGCAGGACACACTCTCCGGTACCGGATAATGATGGAACAAACGTTGATGTTCCCCGGCCGGTAGTGTCAGTATATGTTGTGGTTGTTCCAAACACGCCAGCGCCGGTGATTACTTCCATCGTTAACGGGATGTTTACTACAGCGTTACCATAATAGTCTTTAGCATCTATTGTAAGCGTCACTGTTTGCCCGTTGATCGCAGCCTGCGGGTTCGCGGTTAACGTCATGTACGCGCCATAACTGCTCGCAGTAACCGTCAACTGGTTGCTAACACCTGTCTTTCCATCCGCGTCGGTAACTTTGAGTTTGATATTCTCAGCTTTTGTGTAGGTTTGGTTGGCAATCGTTACCGTACCGTTGACTAGCGTTGCTTGGACAACGCCTAACACCCCGCTACCGGATTGTGTATCGTTCGACGCAAGAACAGGTTGGAGCGCGACTGCGCCGGTGTAATTGGGCAACGTATCGTTTTCGTTGTTCTTCGCAGTAACTGTTATAGAAAAACTTGTGCCGGTAGTGACGGGCGTTGTGGGTATTGATACTTCGTAATGGTCAAGTACCAAAGATTTTACATAACTTGTTGTGGTGTTCGAAAGTTCTGAGATATTGTCAGCATTGTCAATTGTGTACATCGCGAAGTAATACGTCGTCCCGCCGGTCAACCCGGTAAGGGTGTATGCTTGTGCCATTTGGTTTGGCGTCGTAGTTGGGATTTCGATCCTGTAAGTAGAAGTAGAAAATTGGTAGCCAGAATACGTGGAATAATCTATCCTGTACTTTGCATTCGCGAGTGTGCTCGTCGTACCATCATCCCCAGGAGAGATCCATAATAATAAAGCTTCCCCGGGCTTTTCAATAATATTACTATAAATATTTTCAATTTTAGAAGGAGAAAAAGCATCGTATCGTGCATATTTTATTATACCCTCATTATAATACCCAATAATTGGAAGATTAAAGGAATCCGACACAATTGACGGCATAATATTTATTGAATCAATAAATTGATTAATCCATGAACTATTATTTAAAGTTGCATAATAAAGACTATTTTTCATGCCTAATATACAGTAAGATATAAGAATTCTTTGTTGTTTATCAATGCAGATGTTTGAATAATATCCGCTATCTGGAATTGTGTTTACCACTTGATAACTCCAATTGTTGTTAATATTTGTTGTATAAATAAGACCGTTTCGACTATTGAAACAAATATGCGGATTATCATTAATATCTAGGATCAAAGAACAATTCTGTACATCTGTGAATGTGCCAGAAATTGAATTACTACTCTGAAATACTCCATCGAAGTACTTCACGTAATACAGATTTCCACCTGTTGTATAACAAATATGTGTAATTCCATGTGAATCAACTTTTATACATGAACCACCAGATTGGAATTTTGAAACATTCCTAAATTCCCATGAATTTGTACTCTGAAACACATAAACTAATTTTGATGAAATTTCATCTTCGTATATTATGTGTGGACGATTATTAGTATCCAAATCTAGTGCTTGTAAAGTGTTTGAACTAAAATTACCTGATGTAATAAAATTTTGAAACCATGCTGTTCCATTAAATGAAGAATAATATAACTCATAACTTGTGTCGCTAAATTTTTTCAGGTATAGTATATGTGGGAGTAAAAAAGAATCTAGCTTAACACTAATATGAGGGGTTATTGTACTTGTATCATCATAAATATTTTGCCAAATATTATTTTGTTCATTTAATACTTTCATTTGATGAGTAATTTTGTCTATATAAGCAAAACTAAGTTCATCATTTAAATCAATATTCATTGAGATACTTGATTGTGGATCAGCTGCAACTATATCATTTATTTCCCATTTTTCACTATTACATAATTGAACTGAACACATTAGTGTTATAAGTGCCAATATTACATGTCTCATAAGTACCCCCCCATATGATTGCAAACCTTTACGCTCTCATATAGACAGACACTTAATTTTACTAAAATGTTCAAAGAATATTAAACAATATCTTATGAAATTACAAAAACATATGAATTGTTATGACCAATCAGCAATTACCTTTGTATCTCCGCTACTATTTTTTGCTTTTAGATCTGTTCCATCAAACCACAATACAACAGTACCACTAGGCGGATTACTGGGTGTAGATGCTGTTCTCAAAACCAATGAACCATTTATATCTAGTTTCCCATCTGGTGAACTCGTCCCAATCCCGACCTTATCAGCACTTGCGTCTGCAAATATCAAATTATCATCGTTATCACCTTTAACATTAAAATCATAGTTGCCTTTATCATAATTAAACGTAGCGGATTGTTTTACCGACAAACTTTGACTTAACACAAAAGAGTTGCTATCCATATACGCTATTACCTGATCAGATGAAAAATCAGGGCCTCCAAACCATCGAAATTTTGCCGAGCCAAAGGCTAGCCAATCTGAAGCTTCTTGGTATTGCCCTATTGCATGTGTATACCCCCCGTCGATAAAGTACAGATTTTTGTAACCGGTAATCTTTATATTTCCCGCAACCTGCAATTTTTCTACGGGATTGTTTGTTCCGACACCAACATTCCCACTAACTATCATACCATTACTCGGACCCGCATTAGCACCGGCATACGTACCGATTGCTACAGAACCGTTGACATCCAGTTGACTTAACGGCGTTTCCGTCCCTATCCCAACTTTGTTTGACATAAAACATTTCCTCCTTAACCTTTCTTAGTTTTCTATACTTCCAGTTTCTTAAAATTGGTTTTTATTAGCTCAAGATTTTTCAGTACTATATTTTTCTTTTCTTGGGTATCCGCGTACTTTAACGCTTCATTATAACTCTCAATCGCGCGGTCGATTGCCATAATGTCAACGTACAGTTTCGCGAGGTTGACCCACGGTACGTAGTTGTACGCTTCTTCGTTGGTAATGGTATTTGTGCTAAAATTCTTGTCCAACCGTAACGCTATTTTGTTCGCTGTGATAGCGTTAAGTTTTTGCCCAAGTTCGTCATAAATATTCGCGATCAACACATAAATATCGGGGTACGAGTTATCCAGCATCAACGACTTATACGCGTATTCAAGCGCGTCCGTATAGTTCTTTTTGTAATAACTTATCCGGCTCAGGCCGGTAAACGCTTCTTTTTGCATTTCCGCGCTTTTTAACATGTTTTGGTAATGCATAGCAGCAGTATCATGGTTCTTTCTCCTAAGATTGTAACTTGCGAGATAGAAGTTTGTTGACACGTCGTCTTTATCCACCGCGTACTGTTCCTGTAACATTTTGAAGTACCGTTCCTCGCGGTCTACAGCACCTGGACGGTCGTGGTTTAAATATACATCTACGGCAACAATATTTTTGCCTTTATAATCAAGCGTTTCGTGTATTGGATTTTTGAACCTAATACCAACGTTGTTACGGAATATTTTCGGGACCGACCATACAATCTTTGAGTTCAAATCGCGGATCGCCACGTTTATTACGTCGTTACGTATAACATGCGGGTTTTTCATGATACGTTTAAGTTTCTCCGCTTGCTCGGGGTCAAAATAGTTATCCGCGTCTAACCACATGATCCAGTCGCCAGTGGCTTTACTGATAGAATAATTCCGCGCATCGGCGAAGTTGTTAGTCCATACAAAATCGTAGATATTGTCGGTGTATTTCGCCGCGATTTGTTTGGTGTTGTCGGTAGAACCGGTGTCAACAATAATTATATCGTCCGATAGTGTTTTAATGCTATCCAAACACCGCTCTAAATACTTTTCTTCGTTTTTTACAATAATACAAAAAGAAATCATCTAAGTATTTTCGAAATGTTGTTACCAACACCACCGGAAATCCACATGCTATGCCCATCAAATGCTATTTGATATGGATTATCTCCAACACAAAAGGTAGCAATAATATCGTTTCGATCAACATCAATTTTTGTTACTGCTTGATTGCTTGTATTTGCTACCCATAAATACTGCCCGTCAAAACAGATATCTTCTAATCGATTATCAATATTAATACTCGTTATGACAACGTTACTTACTGGATCTATTTTCCATAATTTCTTATGTGTATTCCCATGGGACACCCATATATAACTACCGTCAAATGCGGCATCAACAGGATCTCCGCCCATAGTAATTGTCGCAAGTATTGAATCGTCACTAGGATTGATTTTAATAACACGATTTGCTTGATAATTTGTTGCCCAAATATAGTTTCCATCAAATATCAATCCTGTAGGCGACCCGCCAGTATATATTGTGGATACTAATTGTCCTGTTGAAGCGTTTACTTTAGCAATATATAATGCATCACCGTCTTGACATGATACCCAAATATAGGTGCCATCAAATTCTATGAACCTAGGAGCTCCCCCAACACTAACGGTCGCAATTTCTGTAGGAGGAGTTCCGTCTTGTACTTTGGAGATATAGGAAGTGTTATAATTACATACCCAAATATATTGCCCGTCATAAACCATTCTCATTGGATCTTCACCTACACAAACAGTTCCTACTATACTATTGGTAGAAATATCTATTTTGTGAAGGCTATTTGTAGTTGGTATTGAATACCAGATATTTTCCCCGTCAAACGCCATTCCAAACTGAGGATTACCGACACCAACTGTAACGTTTTTTCTAGACTTGAATTCATATCCTAGTTGATACGCCAATTTAGGCACACACTGGCTGCGATCAAATGGTGTATTTAATGCTTCCCCGTCAAAATCTTTACTGGGTGTACTTGTTTTTATCCTTAGCTTACCGTTAGCATCTACCCATAAATGGTTTGATCCGAGTTTCAGATGCCCGGAGTCCCATTCCCCGCCTTCTAAATACAAAGTTACTGCCATAAATACATTACCTCCATTAGTTATTTTCTAAATACTGTTTCAACCCGAAATACTGGATACCTATGTGTTCACAGAACAGCTCTGTATCGCAGTACAGTTTTACTCCGTTATCTCCCATCTTTTTTATGAAAGATAAATCTTCGGACAATATTTCTTGGCTAAGCGTGAACACACCGGTATTTACCGGTTGTTTGAGCTCAATAATCTTTGCTTCTACCCAAGGGTATTGAATATTATCCAAAACGTCACGTTTGAACATCGTGAACCCGAGCCCGCACCAGTCTATTTCTACCAACATTTTTGACAACACTTCCTTTTTCGAAAGATACATCAGTTGCCCGGTTTCATTCATGCTGCCCCAATAACCCGCTAACGGTTTATGCCCGCCGTTTTTTGTGAAATACAATCCCGTAACTACCGATTTGTCTTGTGCGAGCATTTTGTCTATATAGCGGGTATCGAACACGATGTCTGAGTCTATAAACATGAAATAGTCGTACCGCGTGTTACTTTCTTTTTCCCTCGTCATCATACGATATATACAGTTATTCCTGGCTTCAATAATATTCGCATAACCGTTTACATTGATAATTTCATAGCCGTTACGGCTGAGTTCTACCAGACGATAGACAATGTCCACATGTAACTGCGAGTCGTATGACGGTATCAAGATCGCAACTTTTGGCATTTTCTATTTTTCCCCTTTTCCAAGATATACATAAGGGTCGGTATTTATCAAAGGATGGTCAGCCATAAATACCGGGATATTTTTTATATCGACCTCTACCACGTGTTTATAACACTCCGGATGAGTGGGATGAAGGTTTGTGAGCGTATTATCCTCGTCCCATTTTCTCCACACGTTTTCATACCAACCGTCCACTATTTCTCTACAATGAGAGAATGACAGTATTTTTTGCCGGATTTTGTCGTCCGGTTTCGCGTAAGAGAAATGGTGTACTAAAACATCCTCGGGATTTAGAATGTTTCTCTCCCGCTCCTTATCATTAATAACTCTCGGGCCGGTAAATAAGGTTTCACTGTTAGGTTTAAACAATACTAGCGGAGAATACGGTTCCATAGGATCTATCCTAAATCCCGGTGTTTTCCAGTATGTATACCACCGGGAATAAAAGGATACATCTTCTGTATTTGTATACGCATACTTTAATAGATTGGTTATATGTTTCTCTTCATACACCTCATCCCCATCAATTAATAATACATATCCCATTTCGGGAAAGTATTTACGGATTATGTTCAGCGCGGTATTGCTAAGCTTCACTTCCCCGGAGTATGGATGCGCGGCATTTATACTTCCGGCATCATATTTCACTACCACGATCTTGTTTTGGATGTCCGGATAATTGACAATGATTTCTTCCGTACGATCGGGTTTTACCGCCTCGCCGTTCCAAGGTTTGTTTCCAAGAAATACTACTATATTATCTACGTGGTTATATATAGACTTCAGAGAGTGTTCAATATAGTCTTCTTCGTTGAATACGCGGTACACCGCACAAGTTTTACGGTTTTGTGTCGGTACGCTGAATACCTGTTTATGACTTTTCCCAAGTTCATCAAATGCGGTCATAAAGGTGTCTGAGAACCGCAAGTGGGATTTTACATACTCATACCCTGAACATCCGATTTGGCGGCGTTCAATCTCATTTTTTAGGTAATATCCTATGACAGAATCAAGGTTGTCCTGATCCGTAACAACAAAATGTTCATCTTTGATCAATGGCGCACAATTTTCTACCGGTTCGGATAACACAAATCTTTTGTTGCACAGCATTAACATTATGATACGATGCGATTCAAAGTACCGGCGGTTGTCATCAAAATGAAGATTAAGATTAATTTTAGCGGACATCACTTTTTTTGCGCGCTCTTCACCAAACACGTTGAATAACGCTAACCCATCATACTTTTTGTATAGTTTCTCCAAGATTTTCATCCTGCGGCCCGAAAGCACACCAAGGAATAACAGGTCGAGCGTTTCTGGAGTTTCTGACAAACCCACCTCAAACCTCGGATGGTACCCTATAGGCGCGTAATACGCGTTTTGAAAACCGTTATGCTTTAAAAACTCAACGTTTGATTGATCTGAATCTAATATATAATCGTAAGAATTTATAATATCTTTAAATCTTGCGTAGTTTTGCTGGGTGTGTGCGTTAGTTTCTTCTAATGACGGGAATTGCTCCATATTATACATGATATTAACCGCGTTACGTTTTCTCTCGGTGCTGCCTTTATTTACAGAACCCAATACAATATTTACGCAATCGTCTTGAACGTTGTTAGATAAGCTTGATAAGTACCCGTTCTTCAGCAATATATCGTTCATTGTTTCCCCAATTTCATGAAAAAACAGTGGTTGAAACACTGCGATATTTATCTTATCATGGTCAAATATTGTTTTCATACCTTATGACAAGAATTAATAACAACTTCTTGGCGGAAAAGCAATGTTACATACCTAACAAATTTGTAACAGAATTGTAACAACGCAAACTATATATATTATCTACCCCCCCCCCGTATACATTTTCACGTCGATGTTATCCGGGGCATATCTGTATCCGTTCCCATACACGGCCTCGATTATTTTTCCATGGTCATCACCAATCTTTTGACGTAACCGCATTACTTTCATATCCAATGCGCGGGACTCGTCCGACAGGAACACATTGTCGTTTGGATACAAATGTTTGAGTATCACCTCGCGGGCTAGGATATAACCCGGGTAGCGATCGAAAAGTTCTAGCAGCCTAAACTCTTGACTCGTTAATTGAACCGTTTTTTTACATATCTGCGCAGTCCCGGACTCTTTGAATAACCTTACAGTTTTCTTTTCCTCACGAACAGTTTTCATACGGTGGCATAGTACCGCAACGATTTCCTCTTCACTCACAGGTTTCGTGATATAGTCCGTTACGCCCATGTTGTACAACCGTTCACGATACTTTTTATCCCTAAAATTACCCAGAACAATGACAACGGCCTCGCCGCGTAAGTTTTGTTTATTCATCACGGACACCACCGCCGGGGCGTTTGTGTCCGCTAACGCGTGGTTTAGTAAGATAATATCGTAGCGCATCCGTATGAGTTTGCGGATCGCTTCTGCTCCGGTAAACGCTACTGCGCAGTAACAGCCGTTCCGCAGAAATAGTTCGGTATACTTTTCTATTTCTTTTATGTTAGTGTTAACGAGCAACACCTTAGATTGCATCCTGTACAGCTACTCCTGTTTTTTGTATTTAACTACGTACGGTTCGGCTTCATCAGGTAAAAGTACCGGAATTTTTGGGTTGACCGCATAAACTTTATCGGTTAGAAGGCTTTTTAATGATGTATCTGTAACAACGAACATGTTCACCCCGTTATCTATACACAATTCTACATCCGTCTTTTCGGGATTTGTTACTACTTTCATATACAAATCCCGCCCGTTGGTCGACAGGATATCCGCGTCGTTGTTTGTAGAATCTTTATCCGCGAGTTCGTAATACCACCCGTGGCGGGACAACATTGCGCAGAGTTGTTTTACAATCGTGTCCTTAACGTTTTCCGTCATCTTTGATGATCCTCTATTTACTATGACACCGGAAAACATATTTTTGTACAAATTTATTAACTAATTTATTTTGCAAGGATTACAGTACCGCGTACTGTGTTTTCCCCAACGGTAAGGACAAAAACGTAAATCCCGCCGTCTAGAAGATTGCTCGTGTCGTCAGTCCCATCCCAGGCAGGAACGGTTCCTGCGAAGATATTAGCGGTTCGCACTAACCGTCCGGGAATTGTGTAGATCCGGAGTTTATTTTCTGTTGTTGCCGGTGTTACGCTGTCTGCATCAGTAGTTGCTCCGCGATAATGAAAGTGCGCGGTATCGTTCACCCCGTCGTTGTTCGGCGTAAATGGGTTCGGTGCGGTTTCTATATACTCAAACTTTTGTGGTTGTTGTTTACCCTTCGCTAACGCAGATTTTACATCCACGTTTTTCGCCGGTGTGTTAACGATACACCCAAGCTGTTCCGCGTTGTACCCGTGAGTAACCGCGTCCTTGACGGTACGCGCAGCGGTTTGTTCGCCCATACCTTTATCTACCAACGACCTTACGATTGGCGCGTATTCAACCATTTTGTCCGGCGGTATTGACGGCGAAACTTTTTTCTCTATTTCCGACGCTAACGGTACCGCAACCGTTTCCGTATGTATGCCCGTTGTAATCCCAGTATTATAATTATCCTGTAAACGTAAACTTGTCGTTACTTTCTGCGTATCCTTACGCGCATTTGCAATATTTACTGGTATCGTTGGTACGGGCAGCGTTTCTGCAACAGTATCCACGCGGTATACTACGTGTTCCTGTTTTCCGGTAGACACCGCCACGGGTTGTTTGTTTATTTGCGCAACATCCGTTTTATTCACGATTTGCGGAGTTATCCGCGAACGCTGCGGGATGTATAGTAGTTTAGAGTATATAAACAGTATCGCCGCGCATACCGTTGCGCCTGCAATAATACCGTGCGGGAACAGTTGAAACGGTACGCGTTTTCCCTTTCTGGCAACGGCAGAAGTATCAAAACGTTTGGTTATCAATCGCTTAAGCCTATCCTCATACCCCGCGCGAGGTGTTGCAACCGCGGTAATACTTAGCATATCTTTCATTTTACGTAGTTGTTCCATGTACTCTTTACATTCAGTACACGTGGCGATATGAGCTTCCACTTCACGCTGTTGCGCCAGGATTATCTCACCGTCGATATACCACGATATGAGTTTCTTATACTTTTTTGCGCACATAATATTTTTGTCCATAAAAACTTATTTTACCTCGCTCTTTGCTTCTTCACAGAGAACGATTTTACGAAAACTTTCCCGTGCGGAATGTACCCGCGGCTGCACTGTACCTCGAGAGAGGCCGAGCATTTTTGCTGCGTCACCCATGGTGTACCGTTCGATATCACAGAGGACAATGAGGATACGTTCGTCTGGCTTCATCTGCGCGAGCGCGCGGTGTACCACGTCTTTAGTCTCAACATCCTTTTCAAACGTTTGTTCTACAGGCATCAACTGTTTACTCACATACTTATCCTCGTTGTCCGTAAACAAGTCCAGCGGGACCATCATCCTAAACTTTTTCACAATCTCATACCGCACACGGTTTTTGTACAAGTTAACTGTAATTTTATGCAGCCACTGCCTTATCTTTGTACGGTCTTTTATACTGCCGCACTTTTTACAGGCTTGCATCAGTGTGTCCTGTGTAAGATCCTCCGCGTCGTAACGGTTACCTATGAGCTTATACGCGAGGTTATACACGTCTTTGATAAACCCCGTGATTTCGGTTATTAATGCTGAGTTATCCTGCCCACCACTATCCAACACACCATCCTGTCTGTCTCTATACATATTGACACCGTTTTACGCAAAAATGTTCATTACTTCCGAAAATATATTGTATAACAACACAAAAGCAATGTCGGGTAAATAACGGACAGGCTTCTAAAACCACAAGAAAGATAATAGAAAAAAATCATGATGTTACACAAGTTTATACAGCAACGTTCCAGCCTGCGCGACACGGATTCCGTCCCGGGTTTGAAAATCTTTTATTCCAGCTGCATGTATTTGCCATGCTTCTGCCTGCGGGAATTTGCGTTTGAGGTACACCAATGTTTTGCTAACTTCGGTGTCATCCCATTTGGCTTCGACAAACATTACCGGCTGGCCGTCGGTAACGACCACGAAGTCCACTTCGTTGCCTTCCGTATCGCGGAAGTACCGGAGTTCCGTGTTTTCTCCGCGCGTGTCTTCCAAAAAGTTTACCCATTTCAGTAAATGCACAGCTACCATGTTTTCAAACCGTTTCGGTATATCTTTTACGAGCGTCCAGTCAAGATGGTAATGTTTACGTTCTTTTTTCACTGCGCGTATTCGCGGCGCGCCAAACGGCGCGAGCCGGAATACAGCATATAACCGTTCAAGGATGTCCATCCATTGTGTCAACGTTTTGTGGCTTACCTGCAAGTCTTCGCGTAAAGCGTTAAGCGATAATGGGCTTCCAACAAGTTGGGGTAATCGTATGACAAGAAGTTCCAGCGTACCAATATCCTGTACGCGTTCCAACGACGATAAGTCTTCGCGTATTAACCGTGTGCGGTATTCGCGAGACCATCGGGCCGCATCGACTTTTGTTCCCGCAAGAAAAGGTTCAGGAAACCCGCCAAGCGTAAGCAACGACATAAAATCTTTCTGGCTGGTAATCCCAAGCTCCGCTATGGATAGCGGATGTAACCTCAGAAAGTGGTAGCGTCCTTGTAAAGAATCGCCGCTGTATCGGTAAAAATCCAACCGCGCGCTGCCGATGACTAAAATCTTCTTTGCCCCGTTCACAACCTGGGAGTCGTACAACCCTTTTAAATAATTGCGCCACTGGCGGTACTTGTGTATTTCGTCAAACGCGTACATTTCAACAACCGGAAGTTCGTTCTTCAATATCAGTTCGCGGTGTTCAGGAATGTCCCAGTTAAGGTATCCGCGTTTGTTAGCCAAAACTTGTAACGCTAACGTGGTTTTCCCCACTTGCCTGGGCCCGCCGAGGAATACCATCTTTTTTCCGAGGTCGTCAATTACTTGCTTATTAAGATATCTTTTCATAATGGTAAAAAATATACCAAGTGTTTTGGATAGTAGTCAAATAAAATCACGCGTGTTTTTGACTATGGTTGAATTTACACGGATTCTAGTACTGTGTAGTTTCCCCATTTCCCTGTTTTTTTGTATAAGAAGTTGAATACAAAGATATTTTTGGTGAAACTCCACTTCAGTACTAAATTGACTTCCCGTCTCTTATTGTAATACAATACACTTTATTGTTATAACAAGTTTTTAATGTAGGAAGGGACAAATTAACCATGGGTAGTAATCCAAAAAAAATAGTGTTAGCATACTCCGGTGGACTGGACACATCGGTGATCGTGCATTGGCTGAAACAAAAGTATGGAAGCGATATCATCGCGGTAACCGTTGAAGTTGGTAATGTCGGTACCCGCTCACAGCTTGCAAAAAACGCGCGTACCGCCGGTGCTGCTAAGTTTTACTATATTGACGCCCGGGATGAGTTTGTTACGGACTACATATACCCCGCAGTAAAAGCCAATGCTGTATACGAACAACGCTATCTCCTGGGCACCTCGCTTGCCCGCCCGATTATCGCAGCGAAGATGGTGGAAATCGCAAAAAAAGAAAACGCAGATGCCTTGGCTCACGGTGCAACCGGCAAAGGTAATGACCAGGTACGGTTTGATATGGCATTCTCAACACTTATGCCGAAAGCAAAGATTATAGCTCCCTGGCGTGACTGGGATATTAAGTCACGGACTGAAGAAATTGAGTACGCTGAAAAGTATAATATCAAAATCCCGATCACCCGGGAGAAACCTTATTCATCCGACGAAAACCTTGGGCATATAAGTTTTGAAGGCGGTGTTTTGGAAGACCTCAAGAACGCACCGAAGGATGATATGTTTAAGTTAACGTTATCCCCCAAGACTGCGCCAAATAAGCCGGAAGTTGTTAGTATAACCTTCACCCGTGGCATCCCTGTGAAAGTTAACGGTAAAAAGTTAACCCCCGCAGTGTTGATGTCGGTACTAAACAAAATAGCGGGACGTAACGCCGTAGGGCGCGTGGATGTCGTAGAGAACCGGTTAGTCGGGATAAAGTCGCGGGGTGTATACGAAAGCCCGGGGTTGACGTTGCTCCATACCGCGCATTTTGATCTTGAATCAATAACGCTTGACCGTGAAACCTGGCATTATAAACTCGGGTTATCCCAAAAATACGCGGAACTTATCTACAACGGCCAGTGGTTTACCCCGTTGAGGTTAGCCCTGGATAAGTTTATTAATTACACCCAGGAATCTGTTAACGGTACTATTACTATGGAACTCTATAAAGGCAATACCAAAATACTTGCCCGTGAATCCGCGGACTCTCTGTACTCCGCAAAACTTGCAACATTCGAGGAAGAAGATGTGTATAACCAGAAAGATGCGGAAGGGTTTATCAAACTTTTTGGATTACCCACGCGTAAGGCTGCGCAAAAGAGGTTTATGAAATGAAGAATAAACAGGGGGATGTAACACAAACATTTGTGAAAGCAGAAGATAGTTTCCTTGCAGCATACGATGTTGCGGGTTCAATCGCGCATGTAAAGATGCTGGGTAAACAAAAAGTATTGAAACCCGGGGAAGTAAACATAATTGTTGCCGGGTTATTCAAAATATTGAAAGAAATAGGAACCTCACCCTCAACCTTCGGGCGGTATGATGAGGATATACATATGGCAGTAGAAAAACGCTTGATCCAAATCATTGGCCCCGTTGGGGGTAAGATGCACACAGGCCGCAGCCGGAATGATCAGGTAGTACTTGACATGAAACTCTTCACTAGAGACGCTGTTTTTGAATGTATTGAACTTATTACTAACCTGCAAAAACGTATAATTACGCTTGCTGAAAATAATATTGGGATCATAATGCCGGGGGTAACGCATCTACAACCCGCACAGGCAATCCTTTTTGCGCATCACGTACTTGCGTATGCGTGGATGCTTGAACGCGATAAAACAAGGTATTACCAATGCCTTTACCATTTAGATGAATCACCGTTAGGCGCTGCTGCGCTTGCCGGGACAACGTATCCGCTTGACCGTAAAGCCGTAGCGCATGCACTCGGGTTTTCGCAGGTTACTCATAATTCTATAGATACCGTCAGTAGCCGTGATTTTATTACAGAATACCTTTCTGCCGGAGCTATGTTGATGGTAACGCTTTCACGTATGGCTGAAGATATTATTATCTGGATGTCACCCCAGTACGGGTACGTATCTATCGGGGAACAGTATACCACCGGGTCATCAATAATGCCGCAAAAACGTAACCCTGACCACCTGGAACTTATCCGCGGAAAAACTGCACTGGTTATAGGAAACCTCACTGCTATGTTATCATTGATGAAAGGATTACCGTTGTCTTATAACCGTGACCTCCAGGATGACAAAACGTGTTTATTTAATACATACACAACCGTTAAGGACAGTTTATCCGTTATGCAAGGCGTTATAGGCAGTATGAAAACTTACCCACAAAAAATGCGTGCAGCATGCGGGAACGGGTTTATTGAAGCAACTGACCTTGCGGACTTCCTTGTTGGGCAGGGGATACCATTCCGCCAGGCACACGGGTATGCGCGTAAACTCGTGGATTCCTGCATAAAAAAAGGATGCCGTATCACGGAACTTACGGATGAGGAATACAAAACATTACTCCCGGCATACAATAAAAAGTTAAAGAAGTTTATTGAATTAAACACGATGGTCAACCGCAGGAATACTTATGGCGGGACATCAACAAAATCTGTCCGCCATCAAATCACGGAACTTAAAGAACTAACAAAATGAGCTTTATTTCGCCTATACGTTTTATACCCGTAATATCGCTGCTAACACTTTTTTGTGTCAATGCATACCCTGTTGAGAACAATGATAGATTTATAGATATCAACACCTGTGTCCGCCTGGGGTTGATCAATAATACTGATATAAAAATTGTGCAGAAAGATGTGGATATTGCAGAACAAAAGGTTTATGAAGCCGGTGCGTTAATATATCCCCGTGCGGAATTAAACTTCAATTTTTCGCGTTACGACGCAAAACAAATGTTTTTACTACCCCCTAATTTCGGGTCAACCTTTTTACCGCCAAACCTTAAACCGGAACCTGAAGCCAGTGATTATTATTCCACCCGGATATCGGTATACCAGGATATTTATAGTGCAGGACGGCATCTAGGGACATTGCTCACAGCTAAGGCAAGCCTTGACCGTATGAGGAACCAGTTGGCGCAGTTAAAAGATATCGTTGCGTATGATATTAAGCAAGGCTATTACCAAACAGTGTACCACTCATTACGCATAAAACGTTACCGCCAGGCATTGACGGTAATTGAAAAAAGTATTGCGGACTACACATCAAAACTCAGGAATGCCGGGAATGAAGACCTTTCCCGTGCACAGGTGTTACTCTCAGAACTACGGAGCATGTATTACCGTGCGGAACAGGACTTCCGTGCGGGAAAGTTAAAACTTAACCACACTGCCGGGCTGGATCTCGCAAATGATTATATTTTGGATGAAAATCTGAAGTATAAACCCGTAGATGTTGAGATCAGCAAATGCCTTGCCTGGGCATTCCGTTACCGCCCGGAGTTAAAACAGATACGCGCTCAGGAAGATATTGATGCGGTATCCATTAACCTTGCGGTTGCTCATAAGTATCCCACAATATTTTTTGGGTTCAACTACGAAATTGCAGGCGATGTTTTCCCATTCCCGGAAAAAAACTGGAACGCCACGGTAAACATCAACCTACCGGTATTCGACGGCTGGGCTGGTAATATACGGCAACGGCAGGTTGAAATTAACGCAGAAAAAGGGCGGTTACGCCGGGGTGAATACGAAAACCTGGTTGAATACGACGTCCGTGCAGCGTATAATGTTATGGCATACCGCCAGAACGATGTTAATATCCGTGATACCGCAGTGAAAGAACAACAGAAAGTCGTGGATGCATTAACCACAAAATTAGCGGGAGCTGATACTCAATTAATACAGTTTATACAATCACAACTTGACCTCTTAACTTCACAAGATAAATATTTTCAAGCTATCACCGACGCAATGGCCGCACGGGCGAAGCTTGAACAGTCCATGGGTAAAAGTATTGTCGAATGAGCTGGTATAACAACAAAATATTTGTTACTGCTTTATACGGTTATATTTTATCCCTCCTTTTATTGCTATCAGGCGGGACGGCGGGTATTGCTTATGCTATGGATGAAGAAAATATCCTTCGCGATTTTATATGGCATGAAGTAACGACCTTACCCGTAGAACAAAGAATAAAAGTCGGGCTCACTCTCGGGGGGGGCGGTGCACGCGGGCTTGCGCATATAGGCGTACTCAAGGTTTTTGAACAGGAAAATGTGCCGGTAGACATAGTTACGGGAACAAGTGTTGGCTCACTAGCCGGAGCGCTGTATTCCAGCGGGTATCCTATAGAAAAACTTGAACGCATGGCGGATGATATCGGGTGGACAAACCTTACCAATATCGGCCCGTCTACGGTAGTTGAACTACTCTTAGGGCAGCGGTTATTATCAACAAAACGTATGGAAATATTTCTTCAACAACATATCGGGGATAAAACATTTGATGAGCTCAACAAAAAATTCGCGTGTGTAGCAACTGACCTGCAGACCGGTGAACGCATAATTTTCAGGGAAGGCAAAGTTGCGATAGCAACGCGCGCATCCGCAACAATACCCGGCGTATTCCAGCCGGTTAATTACCGCCACAGGATGTTGATTGACGGCGGGATTGTGAATAATTTACCTACGGATATTGCCCGTGCGCTTGGCGCGGATGTTGTTATTGCAGTATCTGTGGAAGGCGATTTTTCTAAGAACAACGTTAATAACGTCCTGCTTGTCTTAAACCAATCAATATCTATACAAGGCGGGTTATTGCTGCAACAGCAAATGTCCTACGCTGATGTCGTCCTCATCCCTAATGTCGGGGATGTAACAATGGTAGAACTTTGGCGCGGGAAGGAATGTATAGAGTCCGGTATGCGTGCCGCACGGGAAATGATGCCGAAGGTAAAAGCTGTGATAATGGACCGTACATTTAAGAAAGAACTGGTAAGATGAAGATTATACGGCTGGGCTACGTTTTTTTTGTACTTATAGTATTCAATACCCAAAATCCGGGGGTAATAAATGCTGAGAATAAAGTAAAGATTATCTTTAAATTAGCCGACCCTGTGGAGACCGCGTTGAATGAAATGCTCTCACAAAAACAGTATGCCAAATTAATAGAATACTGTAACCAAAACATTAATATAACGAAAAGCAGGAAGAAAAAAGGCGTCTTACTCTCAGCACTGGGTGATATGTATTGCACAATAGAAAAGTATGACCTCGCAATTGAAAGATACGCAAGAGCCGTGGAATTCGATGATAAAAACTGTGTATACTGGGAAAAACTGGGTTTAGCATACTATTCCGCAGGCTTACCGGAAGACGCGAATAAATGGCTTACCCGCACGGTGAAATCACAAAAAAAGAATGGCAACGCAAACTTTATGCTTGGGAAAATATTACTTGAAGGGCAGAGGTATGAGGATGCGCTGGTATACCTCATCCACGCAACGGAATTATTGAATACCTGCGACGCTTATGCTTTACTGGGTGAAGCTTATTCTCTCACTGGTGACCATCCACGTTCAATAACCGCACTAAGAAAGGCTATTTCCTTAGACTCAAACCTTAAATACAAGTATTCCCTGGCTCAGTGTTATTATCATAATAGAGAATATGATAAAAGTAACGAAATACTGTCAATGGTGATAGCATCAACCCCCTCTGCTGCGGGGATTGAGGAAGCATACTTCCGGCGCGGGTTGATAGCATACAAAAATAATTTTTTTGGTAATGCATGTGCGGACTTCAAAAAAGTGTTAGAATTAAAGCCTGCCAGCACTGCCGCGAGGTTGATGCTGGCATTAACGTATTATCGTACAGCGGATTATGATACGGCAGTATCTTTAGCGCGGGAATTATCGAAAGGTAGTGCCAGTACGTGGATAAAACAGTATGCCACAATGGTGATAGAACGGATTGAAGGAAAGTAAGGAAAGGGTTTTTTTGTAGTTATGATTAATGACAATAACAGAAACATTAATTATCAAGGTGCTGATTTATACGTTGAAGATGTCCCGGTGAAAAGTATTATCGCCAAGATCGGTACACCTGTGTTTATCTACAGCGGTAAGCAACTGGAAGAAAATTATATAACATTTTCTTCTGCATTTAAGGCTGTGAACACCCTGGTGTGTTACGCATTAAAGGCGAATAATAATATTCATCTGGTAAAAAAGTTAGCCGCAAAAAACGCAGGTGCTGATATAACTTCGGGCGGTGAACTATACGCAGCGTTGAAGTCAGGCGTACCGGGTACCCGCACTGTTTATGCCGGTGTGGGTAAACGCGATGACGAGATTGTGTACGCGTTAAGGTCCGGGGTGTTACTGTTTAATATGGAATCCATAGCTGAGATGGAACATATTGACCGTATTGCCGGACGGATAGGGTTACGCGCAAAGGTGGGGTTCAGGTTTAACCCCAACGTTGACGCTCATACACATAAACATATCACCACAGGAAAGAATGAAACTAAGTTCGGGATTTCTTATCCCTCAATACTTGACGCATACCGCCTGGCAGGGAAGAAAAGGAATTTGGATGTAGCAGGTATTCATTTGCATATAGGGTCGCAGATAACCGAACTTGGGCCATTCAAGCTTGTCGCGGAGAAAGCTGAGATGCTTTACCGCAAACTATGCTCAATGGGGTTTGACATACGCTATATTGACCTCGGAGGCGGGTTGGGGATACGGTATGATAACGAAACACCGCCGGTACCTTCGGCACTGGCACAGGTTTATGCTTCGAAATTCAAAGATATTCCCGGGCTCACACTGATACTTGAACCGGGACGGTATATCGTTGGGAACAGCGGGATTTTGGTGACATCCGTATTATACGGCAAAAAGTCGGTACACAAAAATTTCTTGATTGTTGACAGCGGTATGTGCGACCTCATACGTCCTGCGTTATATGATGCGTACCACGAAATTGTACCCGTTAAAAAAAGTAATGGAAAAAAGGTTATGGTTGATATCGTTGGGCCGGTATGCGAAACCAGTGATTATCTCGGTAAGGACAGGATGTTGCCGTTTCTCGCTTCCGGAACAGCAGTCGCTGTGGGTAATGCCGGGGCATACGGGTTTATGATGTCATCAAACTACAACGCGCGTCCCCGTGCGGCAGAAGTTATGGTTACAGGCAGTAAATGGAAACTTATCCGTAAACGCGAGACTGTAAACGATATATTTTCAAAAATTGTTTAATAAAGTTAACGCTTGGAAAACAGGAGTTTGTACAAGAACATGAGTAACGCTAAAGTCCTACATTTTTGGAAGATGCAAGGTACCGGCAACGACTTTGTTGTATTTGATAACCGCCGGGGTAAGTATAAGAACCTCGCTAAATTAACTGTGCGGTTATGCAACCGTAAGACCGGTATCGGCGCGGATGGAGTACTGGTTGTTGAGAAAAGCGCGATACTGGATTTCAAGATGCGCATATTTAACTCCGATGGCAGTGAAGCTGAAATGTGCGGTAACGGCGCACGGTGTATCGTAAGATACGCATATGAAAACAGTATTATCGGTACGACAACAGCGTTTGAAACAAAAGCCGGGACTATTGAAGGACGCGTGATTGATAGCCAGTGGGTGGAAGTAAAACTTACCGACCCGCATGGTATTAAACTCGGGCTTGAAATCATAGCTGGCGGGCGGAGGTACACCGCGTATTTTGTTAATACCGGCGTCCCGCATGCGGTAATATATACCACACAACTTCAGAAGGTTAACGTCAACGGCCTCGGGAGACTGGTACGATACCACAAAAAATTTTCTCCAGCCGGGACTAACGTCAATTTTGTGCAGATAGAAGACGGGCATACAATAAGCGTGCGTACATATGAACGCGGGGTGGAAGCTGAAACTTTAGCTTGCGGGACCGGCTCAACCGCTGCGGCAATTATTTCCGGGGTATTAAACAAAGTTGAACCCCCGGTAACGGTTATCACAAGCAGCGGTGAAAAGTTGAAGGTAAAGTATAATTTAGATAAATTAGGGTTGGTATATCTCACCGGTAAAGTCCAGACATCGTTTACCGGCGAGATAAAAATTTAGATAATATTGTTCTAACACAAAAGAGAAGGAGTATTAAAAAATGTTAAAAGGATCCTTTGTTGCGCTTGTAACACCGTTTAAAAACAATAAGGTGGATGAAGAAAAATTACGTGAACTTGTGGAGTTTCAGATAAAGAACGGTACCAACGGCCTGGTCCCCTGCGGGACAACAGGCGAGTCACCGACATTATCGTATGAAGAACATGAACGCGTGATAGAAGTTGTAGTGGAACAGGCAAAAAAACGCGTACCTGTAATCGCAGGTACCGGCGCGAATTCCACAACTGAAACTATTGAGATGTCAGAGTACGCGAAAAAAGTTGGAGCGGATGCTGTCCTACTGGTTGTACCGTATTACAATAAACCCACACAAAAAGGATTGGTCCTGCATTTCAAAAAAGTAGCGAAGGATGTTAATATTCCTATGGTAATCTATAACATCCCTGGCCGGACAGGTGTTAACATGCTGCCGGATACTATTATAAAAGTAGCGAAAGAAACAGGTTTAGTTGTCGGTGTGAAAGAAGCGTCGGGTAATGTCGACCAAACATCGGAACTAGTTAAACAATTCGGTGATAAAATACCGGTATTATCCGGTGATGATTCATTAACGCTGCCGATAATGTCCGTCGGCGGGTACGGCGTGATCTCTGTACTGGCAAACATTGCGCCTAAAGATGTACATGACATGTGCGCTGCGTACCTCAAGGGCGACCTAAAAACCGCACAGGCGTTACATTTAAAAGCGTTTACACTGATAAAAACATTGTTTATCGAAACTAACCCTATCCCGATAAAAACCGCAGCGGGGATAATGGGCTTATGCAGTGACGAACTGCGGTTGCCATTAGCGCCGATGGATGATGCAAATAAAGAAAAGTTAAGAAAAGAAATGTCGGCCTACGGATTACTTAAATAAATCATTAATGGAGAACCGTTTGAATGAACAAATTAATACGCGTTGTTGTTATTGCAGCTACGTCAGCACTGTTATATCCACAGATAACACACTTATTTGCGGAAACAGCTATCGCAGTGAAGAAAGCGGATGCCGTGGTTGTTAATAAAACAGGAATAACAAAACTGGCTAAAGGACAAAAGGCGGACTGGAATAAAATTGTACCAATAACAGGATTTTATCTTAATAACGGCAGCGGTAACCTTGCAGTACGGCAGACTGAAGTAAGGGTAACCTACGACGATAACGCGTTGTTTGTTCAGTTCAAATGCGAAGAACCAGAACCCAGAAAAATTGAAGCGACGGTAACAATTAACGGGAGTAATGTCTGGAAAGATGATTGTGTAGAAGTATTTTTATCACCCTCACCGCTGGAATCATTTCATTGGGTATTAAACACCAAAAACGTTGTTTATGTGAACCACGAAGTTGTTACTGAAGACCAAACCGGGAAAACATCGGATGAAAAGTGGAAGGGTAATTTTAAGACTTCTACAAAGATAGATAAAACCTTTTGGACAGCCGACTTTGTAATGCCGTTCACCGATTTTGGCGGTATTAACGACGAGTACCGCATAAACTTTACCCGGCAGGTACCTAATTCTATGGAACAAAGCACATGGTCTCCCATCCGCGGGAAGTTTAACCAGCCGGAACGATTCGCCACATTATCGTTTAAACACAACTATATTGAACGCCTGGATTACGGCGATATGGAACCAACGAACTACGGGGTCAAACGCGACCGTCCGGTTTTTGATGAAGTGTTGTACAACGAACCGGGAAACTACGCTTGCGCGTCGTGGAACCACGACATACGCACCGCACAATTGCCGCAGTATATGCAGGAACAGTTTAAAAAAGATCCTAAAGCATACGAAAAACATTTACGGTCATACCTTGACCAACAAGTGGAATGCGGAATGCTGATCCCTCACGGGTCAAGCGCGATTTTCAATGAGTACCGCAAAAAGTATAATGCCAAATCATGGCTTATGGTAGAAACCTCACCTGTTGCGGCAGTTGCAGAAAAGAAAGGTTCGCCTGTAATACATCCAGCTGCTGGAGGGAGAAAACGCCTATTCCTCGCGGATCCTGTTTATGTTGACGTCGTAATTGAAGCACTGAAAAATATTGTTACTACCCACAAAGAAACTGGCGCAGTATATGTTTACCGCGGAGTGGACGAGCCGACTTTAAGCCCGGCAGGGCCTGAATTTATCGATATCATACCGTTTTGGATAAACGCGCAGGTGGAAGTCAAAGAAAAGTATGGCTACGGAAAATACGGTATCCCAGTACCATCAATAAAAGGAGCTAATGTCGCTAAGGGAACAAAATTTGTTACAACCAAACCAGATACTGACACGCTGTTAAGTTGGCTGGCATATAACCGCTGGGCAAGTGATAAATTTGTAGAATCGCGTATACGGATGAGAGACGCGCTGAAATCCATCGACCCCACAGCGTTATGGCAACCCTGCGACTACTGGTTTATGGGCGGGTTGTCTATGTACGATTACTGGAAAATGGCGCAAACAATGGACCTCGCGTTATGCGATCCGTACACCACATCGGCGGATGAAGCGCATGGGCGTACCCGTGGCCGCGGGATTTATAACCACGGGTTCGGCACAAAATTTTTGAACGATATCGGTGGGAAGCCGGTATGGACTATTATGCAAGCATTTTTTTATGACGGGTACAAACCGTTGCCGGAAGATATCCGCGAATGGGCAAGCCAGTGTATGAAGACCGGTGCGGTATGCATAGAATACTACGCGTCGGACGCGCCGATGGTAACCGACCCGCCGCGATGGGAAATGATGAAGCACGTATCAAAAACTGTTACCACGATGAAGAAAATTAAGTTTCCTGAGAAAACATCAACCGCAATTTTTGTATCCCAGGACACCAATCTCAGCGAAGTTAACTCGATCTACGCAGACGAACTTTACACAATTTATGCGTGGTTAGGCGAAAAACTTGGCGTGTGGTTCCGGTTTATTGCCGACGATAAAATATTGGATGGCGCGGATAAACTTGAGGACTACAAAATTATCTATGTTCCTTACGCGTGGCTGCAGCGGGAAGAAGTGGTCAAACGTTTACGCGACTGGACTTCGGCAGGCGGGACACTGGTTGTCGGGGATTCGAAAGCGTTTACCCTAGCGCCGGACGGAACGAGCCTCGCGAAGTATCAGGAAGAACTTTTTGGCGTGCAAGTCGGGGACGAGAACCTGAGTGATGCGTTGGTAGGCACGGGGACGGATGCGTTGAAATCGATGAAAGCCGGGCAGAAGTTTGTGTTATACAAACCCCAACGCCGTTCTACCGGATGGACCAACACAGCAGTAACCGTAAAAGTGGTAGACCCGAAAGCGACGGTAGCGGCAACGTTATCCGACGGTAATCCTGGTGTGGTGATTCGCGGGTTTGGAAAAGGAAAAGTTGTGTACTTCGCAGCGAATCCTTTCTCCCCGCAGTCAATCCGCGGTGTACCCGGCTGGGAAGATGTTATTAAAGAACTTGAGATATCGGCCGGGGAACAGTTTAACTTGCCGATCTGGCGGTTTATGCTGCCGGATATCGCAAAAAAATAGAATTTAGAAAAAGTATTTATACCCTTCTCTACGCAACCGTTCACGGCGGGTGTCGTAGTCCGGCATAATACTGCCGAGTAGTTTCCAAAACTCTGTAGAATGATTCTTTTGTATCACATGACACAACTCGTGGGCTGAAATATAGTCTACAAGCACTATTGGCGCCATTACTATCCGCCAGTTTATGCGTATATGCCCCTTACTGTTACAACTACCCCATTTCTTGGTTTGATTCGCTACAGTCAACGGCGGGAGCGGGAGGTTGAGTTTCTTACAATAAATCTCTACTCGCCGCACCAACACTTTCCGCGCTTTTTGTTTGTAAAACTCTTCTATTAACACACGGATTAACCGCGGATGGTTTATATGTGTAGTTTCTACAACGATATAGTTACCCAAAAAAAACACTTCATTTATGTTTGACTCTTCTACCAATAAACGATACTGGCGGTTGAGGTACGAAAACGCTTCGCCGGAAACAAACTCTTTCTTCTTCGGCATCTCGCCAAGCTTGTTTATGTATTCCATCTTATCAGAAATCCATTTAGCTTTTGTTTTCACGATTTGCTGGATTTTGGGCAACCCAATATATCGCGGTACCCGGAGGTAGACGCCAAGGTAAGGGTCGACAATGATGCTTATGGTTCGCCGGGCGCTGCGGATGATGCCAAACTCAATATTTTGGCTACCAAACGTTACCACACTTTTTTCATCCATTTTCAATTCCCGAGCCGCGTACGGGCTAAGTCCATAATTTTTGTGGCTAACGCTTCGAGCTCGTCGTAACTATACCCGTTGGCTGTACGAAACATCCATTCGGGTTGTTCAATCAATTCTGGAACTTTACCCTTTTCTATATTCACTATTTTATTTAGTTCAATAGTTCCCCAGTCCACTGGGATTTCCCCGGCCGGCGTTTTCTTTGTTTTATGACTAGTATTAAAAGTTTTTAGTTTCATAATTTCTCAAACAACCTGTTCATATCCGCGAAAAAAACATCCACGTACTGTTCCCCAAGATAAAACTTGGGATTCGTCAAAACATTGTTAATCCCAGCGGCTTCAATTTTATATTTCACTTCATCCATAACCTCACGTAGTACCGACGATAATAACAATTTGCTATACCCGTCGGCTTTCTCCCCGCTGATTTTTAACCATATAATCTCTAATGCGCGGAACACTGCCGGCCAGGTTATCCACTCCACATGCCTATCGTGTAGTTTCAGGAATTCATGCCATCTGGTTTTATCAAGGAAATACTGTTTTTCTTTTCCTTCCGGCCGCATATTAACGAGCCCGGAATTCGACATTTCGATAAGAATATCCTGTACCGACTTAGGAGCGTAATACAAATCTCGCGCGATTTCCCTGGGATGCGCGTACTCGTGTGTTAATAAGTACAAAACAATGTCCGCGCGAGTACGTACCCCGAATAACGCGCGAAGTTTGAATATAACATCGCTGCCGTACCGATAATATACCGGCAAAGTGTGCTCTCTCAACTTCACCGGCCCGCGCAGGTATCCGTACTTTTCGAATATCGCGTCAGCCGGGCCAAACTGTTCCATAGCGTTCCCATCGCGGAAATAAAAAAAGTTTTTTTTGTCCGTAACATTATTGGCAGCAGGCAGTATTTTTTTCCACTTCAAGAACCGGTACTTACTCGTAGTATTCAAAAACTCGGCGATTGCCGGAATAATATCCGCGTTTACAAACATTTCTTTTGCAATAATGTTTTTCAATCTCTGGATATTGACAACTTTACCGTTAATGTACAGCCAGTTCAACATTTCGTCAAACAACCGGCTGTCGTAACGGCCAAACAGGCAGGTTGCGGGGATCAACGCTTCTGGATCCACAACCCCTTTATCTTCAACATCAATAGTACCGGGAACCCCGAGTGCCGTCCATTGCCGCCAGAGGATGTTGGTAATTTTATAGATATACGCTGTTTTAAATTCTATCAGCGATTGTTTCATATCCTAGCCTTCTTACAATGTATTTAATATCATATTTATAATTTATTCTTGATTCGTGTCCGAGTATCCAGTCAACAGCGTTTTGAATTTCTACTGCTGTGGGCTTCAACTCCTGTAAATCATCAAAATGTTTAGTTAGTTTAGAATCCGCAGCTGCAAGTAATTTGAAACATATTTGGTCTTCCCTGCCAACAAAATACACTGTCAAAGACTTACCGTATTTTTTTGGGATCAACCTTGATTCGAACCCTTTCGGTAACCCGTCTTTGACTATATGTGAAAACTGTGTATTCAACCAATCAGTATCTAACCCCAAGTTAGCCGCTACTTTGTCTTTTGCATCAATTACGGCTTCCGGTAATTTTGCGCATTCTATAATATCAACTAAATTGTTTGAAATTATTGCAATAACATCCACATCTTTTGTAACCACCCTCTGGGTTATCGTACCAGTAATAATAAGCGCCGCACCGCCGCATACCACCAAGTTAATGGGCGATACCGTATTATTGGCTTCAAGCAACACTCCTAACATTACTAAAGGCTTATCTATATCAATATTTTTCATATCTAATTATATACTCACACATCCATTTTAGATGTATCAGTATATATTATTACCACTTTCCTTTATTTTGTCAAGTTTTATTATCCTAGTCATACCCCAGCTATTTCAAGTACTCGTTCATTTTCTTCTCAGCGGCATCGCGTTGTTTCTCAAGTTCGCGCAGTTTCGCAAGCGCGTCCTTTACGTCAACGACCGGTTCCGGTTCAGTAATATCCACGTACCGGCTGATGTTGAGGTTATACTCGTTACCCCGGATTTAGTCTAATTCCACGACCCGCGCGAAACGGTCCACGTTTTTGTTTTCCTCAAATACTTAAACAATTTTTGTGTTATCCTCGTCCCGCAGCTTGTTTTGGTTTTTCACGGACTCGTAACACTCCGCTGCGTTGATAAACAATATTGTATTTTTCCGGTCTTTCGGCTTGTTACGGATAAACACCAGTATTGTCCCGATGTGAAGCGATAATGTATAATAAATTGTGTTAAAGAAAATGTTTTGAAAGAAATTTATAATAAAAAATGATTATTATTCACAAACTAGACAATTTTTTGTTTGAGCTTTTTCCGAAAACCAAAGTGATGGACGGTAGTAATATTGATAAGTTGAGGAAAGAGTTGATTAGTTATTACACTTTTGGCCCATATAAACCTAAAGTTGAAATTGATGAAATTAAAAATATTGTTTCAATTTCGATTGATATTAATTTAATAGCTACGCAGAAAAAAGATTTTGACACAGTGATAAGCTTGTGTGAAAAAAGAAGATTCAGAGATGCTAAACCAATCTTAATGAAACTAATAGAAACAAATCCAGCAAATTCAGAGTATCACAGGGTGTTAGGACAAATATATTCCGATGAAGGGAATTCAGAAGAAGCATTGAATTGTTTAATAGACGCTTTAAAATGGGATCCTAAAAATTGTTTTGCACTTATCATGATGGGCAACATTCTTTCAAAACATAAAAACGATATTACATCTGCGACCAAATATTATGACCAGGCAATTAAGATAAATCCTCGGGATAATATTGCTATCAATAATCTGGGCGCAAATCTTATGCAGTCCGGAAAAATTGAACAAGCAATAAAATATTTTGAGATGGCATATGAGATTGACCCAAAGTATCCGCATACAACTTTTGCATTAGGTTTAATAAACGATATAAAAAAAGATTATTTGAAGGCGTTTGATTTTGCTATTCAAAGCATGACAAATTCCCCCCCCCCTACATGTAGTAGCAACCAGTTATTCAACCACATCCTAACGCTTGCTCAGGAAACTGCAACTAAGTATATTGGACATATTGATGGAAAAGAAATATTTCGTCAGTATAGATCAATCCTTGAAGAGCAATCGAATAAACCAATTGAAATTGTTGAAGACGCTTCTATCCCAACTGCTGCAAAAATAGAGATCGCTGAAAATTATAATAAGGGTTCGCATGTAATACGTTATAAAAACGATTATCCCGCTGTCGAGCATCTCGTGATGCATGAACTGGTTCATCTATATTTTAACCTTGAAGCACGAAAGGTGGGGGCAAATAAACTTTTCATCTCCACTAATGAACACAAGAAAGCATTTATTGTTTCGACAGAAAAAACAATTAATGGATTAAATCAACAAGGGCTTAATGACAAAAACATATCTGACTTTATTTCGGCTTTGTTTGATGGAATAAACCGGCAAATCTTTAACACGCCTATCGATTTATTTATTGAGAATTATCTATACAATACTCATCCGGATTTAAGGCCGTATCAATTTTTGTCGTTACACAATTTAATTTCTGAAGGAATAAAGGCAGTAACAGACACAAGAGCCGCAGAAATCATACCTCCATTGGTCACTGATGCCAGCAAAATATTGAATATCGTAAACGCGCTGCAATTTAAAGAATTATTTGGTATTGATTTGATCTATAAATTTAATCCTACGCAACAACAATTACGCATATCAAACGAACTTTACAAAGAATATTTCAAAAACAAGGATATGCATAGGCCCGCAATGGAATACGAATTGATAAACAATTGGGCGAAGAAATTGAATTTAGCATCCTATTTTTCTATAGTTTCGGAAGACGAATATCGTAAAAACTATCCTGCTTCATTAACTTTCATTGACTCGGTTGAAAAAACTAATCCAAAGAATAACGTCTCTTTTTCTGAACAATCTCCTAAACACATGGCTACAGTAATGTATTGTCTTTCTGCATTACAATACTTTCAAGACAAATCCAATGAAGAAATCACAAAAGCCGGATTTGAGATAGCCAAAATCGGGACTCAAGGAATTGATCCTTTGGATACCGAGAAAAAATATCATTTAACAAGCATCCCTGACAAAGAATTTTCGGGCTTACAATTATTAGCGTTTATGTATGTAGCGTTTCAAACAATAGACCCCAACTTGGATATTGGGATAGATTTTAAAAAAGAATATAAGATAGCAAAAGACATGTTGAACAAAAGTAATTAGTCGAGTTACGATTAAATCTTCGAACGATAAAAGTCCTTACTCCTATTCGTCTGACAAATTCCTGTGCTTTCACTGATGCGATAAACAGTGTTTTTTAGACACGGGAACTATGAATCTAAAAAGTATCACTAAGAAAATTATTGAATTCCGTACAAAACGTGATTGGAAACAGTTTCATAATCCAAAAGACGTTGCGTTGTCGCTTGTTCTTGAGGCAACTGAAGTTCTTGAACATTTTCAATGGAAAAATAATGAAGAGATTGAGAAATACGTAATACAACACAAAGATGCAATAGGGGATGAACTGGCTGATGTTCTGTATTGGGTATTGTTGATGAGTCATGATCTTAAAATTGATATCTTGATAGCCTTGGCAAAAAAACTTAAAAAGAATCAAACAAAGTATCCTGTTCGGAAATCAAAAGGGAAACATACAAAATATACGCAGCTATAGAGGGGATTATAATGATTATTTATACGGCAACAAAAACAGAGTTTTCGAATGATGTTTTAAATAATACTCTCACAGATAAAGTAGTGAATTCTCTTAAATTAAAACATGTATCGGGTTATTCCCCTGCAGAAATTAGAGCGTATCAAAACTCTTTGCGGTACATGGAAACCGTGCTTAGCGATCCTGATATTCCAACGGATTGTGGAGTAGCGATAGAGTATGTCATACCGTCTTCTTCAAGGAGGATAGACTTTATCATCAGCGGGCAGGATACCAAAAACGCACCCCATTTGATCATAATTGAACTCAAACAATGGGAGTCCGCTAAACTAACTCAACAGGATGCAGTTGTCAAAACGTTTGTTAATGGCGGTATGCATGAATGCCAACACCCGAGCTACCAGGCCTGGTCGTACGCTGCATTGCTAGAAGATTATAACGAAGCGGTGCTAGATTACAGCATCTCATTGAAACCCTGTTCGTACCTACACAACTACATACCAGATGACGTTATCACCAACTCTTTTTATCAGGAACATTTATCGAAAGCGCCTGTATTCCTTAAAAACGATGCGATAAAACTCAGGGAGTTTATAAAACAGTTCGTAAAATATGGAGACAAGTCTGAATGTATTTTCCTCATCGAAAGCGGGCGGATAAAACCGTCAAAAAACTTAGCAGACTCGTTGGCTTCTCTGATGAAAGGGAATAAAGAGTTTGTACTGATAGACGAACAGAAGTTAGTGTACGAAACCGTGTTAGAAATGATACGTAACGGAAAAAAACAAGTGTTGATTGTCAACGGTGGCGCAGGTACCGGTAAGTCAGTCGTAGCTGTGAATTTATTAGTTGCTTCTACCCAGAAACAGTACAACGCGAGGTATGTTACAAAAAATTCCGCTCCGCGGACGGTGTACGAAGTGAAACTCACGGGGACTATGAAGAAGACAAGGATTGCTAACCTTTTTTGTGGTTCAGGTAAGTTTGTTGACTGTGCCACAAATGTTTTCGATTGTCTGATCGTAGATGAAGCGCATAGGTTGAACGAACGAAGTGGGATGTTTCAGAATTCAGGAGAAAACCAGGTAAAGGAGTTAATCAATGCTGCTAGGACGTGCGTATTCTTCTTAGACGAAGATCAGAAGGTTACATTGAAAGATATTGGGGATACTGACGAAATAGTGTGTTGGGCCAAAAAGTTGGGTGCAGTGGTGATTAAGATGGATCTACCCTCGCA
This sequence comes from Elusimicrobiota bacterium, assembly GCA_041658405.1. Lineage (NCBI taxonomy): Bacteria > Pseudomonadati > Elusimicrobiota > Elusimicrobiota bacterium. Next base: position 31,886 of record JBBAAG010000002.1, on the reverse strand, counting down.
GTTCAGGTGTAACGGTTCCGATGGATACCTTGCATGGCTGGATAATACTTTGCAGAAACGGCCAACAGCGAATATGTATTTGTCTCGTCAAGAATACGACTTTCGTGTGATGAAAAGCCCAGTGGAGCTAAGAGATATGATATTTGAGAAAAATCAGATTAACAATAAAGCGCGTATCGTAGCGGGATACTGTTGGAACTGGGTAAGTGCTAAGGATCCCGATGCGTATGATATCGTTATACCAGGATGGGATTTTAAGATAAAATGGAATTTTAAAAGTTACGGGAACAAATGGATAATCGACCCTCAGTCTGTTACAGAAGCGGGATGTATACACACGTGCCAGGGGTTGGAACTTGATTATATCGGTGTTATTGTCGGACCAGACTTGTTATGCCGTGACGGTGAGATTGTGACTGTACCTTCGAACCGGGCGAGGACGGATAAATCGTTAAATGGGTACAGGAAGATGCTAGAAGATAATCTTGAGAAAGCGAAGGAAGTTGCAGGCAACATTATCAAAAATACTTATAAAACGCTCATGACTCGGGGGACGAAGGGGTGTTACGTGTATTTTACGGATAAAGAAACGGAAGAGTATTTTATGTCGAGAATTGGTAAATAATATACCCCAAATAGATACAAACAAAAAGTCATATATATCAACCGTTGTTTTAAAGGTTGCTATAAATGAAACAAAAGATCCAACACTTCAAAAAGTAAATAAATTTTAACAGTATATTAAAAACATTTATAGAACCTCGCTTTCAAGAGGTTTGAAGGGATGTTATGTACATTTTACAAATACTGAGGTAAGAAAGTATTTTGAGAGATATGTGGAAAAATAGTATTATTATAGGCATTGGGTATTGACAATAACTAATAGATTTATGAGGAGTTTACGATTATGATAAGTTTAACAGTATGCGGCGCAGCGGGGCGGATGGGCACTCGGATACTCGCGTTAGCCGTTGCGGACAAAGAATTTACGATTGTCGGCGCGGTGGAAGCATCTGCCAGCCCGGCGGTTGGAAACACGGTTATCGGCACCGCAGTAAAAATTACGGATAACATTGACGCAGCGTTTGCCAAAAGCGGCGTTGTGATCGACTTTTCATCCCCCACAGCGTCAGTAGAACACGCGGAAACCGCTATGAAACTTGGCAAACCAATTGTTATCGGCACGACCGGGTTGAACCCGGACCAGCTCTTGGCGGTAAAAACTGCAAGCGCAAAAATCGCGGTGGTTCATGCGCCAAATATGAGTATCGGAGTGAACATTTTATTCAAAACCATACGCGAAGTTGCGCAAAAACTTGAGGGTTACGACGTAGAAATTATTGAAGCGCATCACAACCAAAAGAAGGACGCGCCGTCTGGTACTGCTGCGCGGTTTGCAGAGATTATTGCTGATACGCTCAACCGCGACCTCAAGGCTGACGCGGTCTATGGCCGTGAAGGCTTGGTTGGGGCGAGAAAAAAAACTGAGATCGGCGTCCACGCGGTTCGCGGAGGCGATATCGTTGGGGACCACACGATTATGTTCGTTGGGGCAGGGGAACGCGTAGAGATAACGCATCGCGCGCATAGCCGTAACGCGTTTGCTTCCGGCGCGGTATACGCCGCGAAATGGCTTACCTCAAAACCTGCGGGATTATATGATATGCAAGACGTTTTGGGGTTGAAGTAAGAATAATGATAAATAGTAAGTGGCTTGAAAAAATTCAGCAGTACCTGAATAACCAGTTTACAGAAAATGATGATCCAACTGTACCGCAATACGATCCGGTACACTTAGGAGCGATGATTATCATTGTGATGACCGTACTCACCGTACTCTACTGGCTACTATGGACAATCCTGGTTTATACCGGCGGAATATTCCCTAAATTACAAGCTTTAACGGATATTACCTTCACTGCAAAAACGTTTAAGGATTATCCCGAAATATTTGAAGGGTTAACCGTAAATACGATTGCACTTGCTATACTGTTTTTTTTGGTTTATGTTATGTTCAGGATACGGTATTTATTAACGATAAAAAAGAAAGAGTAGGAGTATAAAAAACATTGTTATGAGTATTGAATTCAACAAAAGACTTGGGCAGTTACCCCCATACCTTTTCGCGGAAATTGACCGCAAAAAAAAAGCGGCACTCGCGCGCGGGATTAAAATTATCAGTTTAGGTATTGGCGATCCCGACCTCCCTACGCCAAAACATATTATTGACGCCATAAAAATTGCGGTAGAAAAACCGGAACACCACCAGTACCCGTTTGGTGCGGGGTTAAAACTTTTCCGTGAAACCGCTTCACAATGGATGCAGCAACGGTTTGGTATTAACATGGACCCAATGACGGAAGTACACGCGGTTATCGGGTCAAAAGAAGCTATCGGCCATTTTCCGTTAGCGTTTATCAATCCGGACGATACAGTACTTATCCCGGAACCCGCGTATCCTGTGTATCAATCCGGCACAATATTTGCCGGCGGAAAAATATACTTTATGCCGTTGAAGGAAGAAAATAATTACCTCCCCAACCTCGACGCTATACCGTTAAACACTCTTAAACGCGTAAAACTTATTTGGATTAACTATCCAAACAACCCGACCGGCGCAGTGGCGCCAATGGCGTTCTACGAAAAAGTTGTGGCACTGGCAAAAAAACACGGGATCATCATTGCTTCAGATAATGCGTACTCCGAAATGTATTACGATGAAGATAACAAGCCCGGCAGTATTTTTCAGGTACCCGGAGCTAAGGATGTTGCAATTGAGTTTCATTCATTATCCAAAACTTATAATATGACAGGCTGGAGGATAGGATGGGTTTGCGGGAATAAGGATTTAGTTGCCGGGCTTGCAAAAGTTAAGGATAACTACGACTCCGGTGTATTCAATGCTGTTCAGGAAGCAGGGGTAGCGGCTTTATCATCTGACCAAACCTGTGTCACTGAAATGCGGAAAACATACCGTGAACGCCGTGACATTTTTATAAAAGGCCTTAATGGCCTTGGGTGGTCAGCTAAACTGCCGATGGCAACGTTTTATGTGTGGTGTAAATGCCCAAGAAACTATAGTTCCGCAGCGTTTGTCGGAAAACTCTTGGATGATGCCGGGATTGTTTGCACACCGGGTGTTGGGTTCGGGCCCAGCGGTGAAGGGTATGTACGCTTCGCATTAACTGTACCGATAGAAAAAATTATGGAAGCATTAAAACGTATGTCCGAGATTAAACTCTAAATATGCATGAAATTTATCTAAGCCTGGGGTCAAACCTTGGTTATCGCGATAAAAATATTATTGCCGCAGTACAAGCGTTGAGCAATACCCGCGGGATTTCTATACTAAAACAATCGTCAGTATACGAAACTTCGCCCGTAGGGAAGGTATTGTTACAACCTGCGTTTCTTAATATTGTCATAAAAATATCTTCATTACACGCACCGCAGAGGTTACTGAAGTTATGTCAAGCAATTGAAGTAAGGCTTGGCCGTTTGCGGAGCCAGCATTGGGGCCCAAGGATGATTGATATCGACATTTTGTTTTATGACAACCTACAGGTGGAAGACGAGAACCTTATTATCCCGCACCCCGGCGCGGTATCACGCCGGTTTGTTTTAGTACCCCTTGGGGAAATTGAACCACAGTTTGTTCATCCTATAACAGGGAAGGATATTAATGAGTTATTACAAATACCTGATAAAACACAAAAGGTTGTGAAGTACGGGGTTGAAAATACATGAAGATACTCCGCACCTGCCGCGAGATACAGAACATTTCACGCCGGTTGGCTTCCACCGGAAAAACAATCGGTGTTATACCCACAATGGGCGCTTTGCATGACGGCCACGCAGCGTTGATAACCCGCGCACGGAAGGAAAATGATGTTGTTATAGTAACAATCTTTGTTAACCCCGCGCAATTCGGGCCGAATGAAGATTACCTGCGTTACCCGCGTATGCTGAAAAAAGACGCGGCATTATGCCGCAGTATCGGGGTGGATTACATTTTCACGCCGGTACCTAACGAGATGTATCCCGAAGGATACAAAACCTATGTTAATATTGAAAAAATTGACAACCTTCTCTGCGGCAAATTCCGGCCCGGCCATTTCCGCGGAGTTGCAACAATAGTATTAAAACTTTTCAACCTAACAAACCCCACCCGCGCATATTTCGGGTTAAAAGATTTTCAGCAGATACGCGTGGTCAAACGTATGGTACAGGATCTTAACTTAGCCGTAAGTATTGTTGAATGCCCGATTATACGCGAACATGACGGCCTTGCTAAAAGTTCAAGAAACGCCTATCTATCAAAAGAACAGCGTTTAAAGTCATTAGCATTATCCTGTGCACTTAATACCGCAAGAAAGTTGGTAGTAAACAAAAAAATCCGGTTTGCTAAAACAGTTTTGAGTGCAATACGCAGTATTATCAATAAAAGCAATCCTTCTAAAATTGATTATATTAGTATCTGCGCTCCGGATACTTTGGAAGAAGTTAAAAATATTAAATTACCTGTAGTAATATTGTTAGCCGTATGGTATGGCAACACAAGGTTGATTGACAATCTGTACATAAAATAACTTTCATAATAATCGTATTAATGAAAGGTTTGATATACTATACCGCATATAGTTTATAAGTGTAATTATTAAACGGGTTGGTTGTGTAATTAATGAGGAGTTGTAAAACAATAAGATGAATCCATTAAGCGAAAAACAGGAGTTAGTAAAACAGATACGCGCGTTACAAAAAGAACGGCATGCAATTATTATAGCGCATAATTATCAGATTGAAGAAGTACAGGAAATTGCGGATATTCTGGGCGACTCACTGGAACTTGCAAGGACCGCCGCAAGAACTGATGCGGAAACCATAGTTTTTTGCGGGGTACGTTTTATGGCGGAAACCGCTGCGGTCCTTAATCCTAACCGCCACGTCTTAATACCCGACCTGGCAGCAGGATGCCCGTTAGCGGAACAAATTGATGCGGATCAATTACGTAAACTAAAGTCCGAACATCCCGATGCTGCAGTAGTTGTGTATGTAAACTCTTCCGCTGAAGTAAAAGCGGAAGCCGATGTTTGCTGCACATCATCAAATGCCGTGCACGTAGTTAACGCGTTAAAAGAAGAAAAAGTTATCTTTGCACCGGACAAAAACCTGGGACGTTATGTATCGTCATTCACAACGAAAGAACTTATCCTTTGGGACGGTTTTTGCCCGACCCACGCGAAACTTACTAAAGAAGATGTTATTGCCGCGCAGGAAGCGCATCCGGATGCCATATTTATGGCGCATCCCGAATGCAGCCCTGAGGTATTGGCATTAGCGGATTACGTTTTCTCAACCGGCGGGATGTTCAAACATGTACCCGAACTTGCAGTAACAAAAATTATTATCGGTACGGAATACGGGATGTTATACCGTTTACAGAAACAAAATCCGAATAAACAGTTTTTTGTTGCCAGCCCAAAACTTGTATGCCCGAACATGAAAAGGGTTACCTTAGAAAAAATTAAGGAAAGCTTAGCTGAAAATAAATATGAGGTTCATGTACCTGAAGTTATCCGCCTCCGCGCAAAACAGGCAATCCAGCGTATGCTTGATATTGTATGAAACTAATACCAATATCATTTATATTTTTATCCCTATTATTCAGTACGGCTTCTGCTGCAAAACACGGTTTTCCTATTCTTACACAGGTAGAAGATAATACAATTATACTCGACGGCAAAATCAGGCCGGAAGAATGGCAGGCCGCATCAGTATTTACCGGGTTTAAATCACATATCGCGAGTAAAACGCCGTTAGCTATCCATACCACCGCCTATGCTGTTTATGACAGTACCAACCTGTACTTTGGTTTAATCTGCGCTGATGAGGATACTTCAAAAATTATATGTAAAACTACCGCGCGTGACGGACGAGTTTGGGGTGATGATAGTATAGAACTAATGATTGACCCATCTAACGGCAAAAAATGTGCGTACCATATTATTATTAACACCCGCGGAATAATTTATGACGAACAAATTATTGCCGGTGGGAAAGATATTACATGGGATTCCGGAGCAGAAATAAAAACGGTTATCGCAAAAAGCCTGTGGTACATGGAACTGCGTATTCCGTTTACGTCAATGAACACCACGCCTCAACCCGGTGAAGTTTATAACCTATTTATCGGCAGAAACTATCCCCGCGCGGGTAAGGCTGTGACAAACTGGCCTGGGATTATCGGGCAGGTAATGGACATGGAAAAATATGGCGAGGTATTATTAACCGGGAAGAATAAAGATATCGATATACCAGCCATTTATTCCCGCGGAGCAGTACTCCGCGGGCTTACACAGCCTGTGGAGTATAACAATTTCAGGATCTCATTTCCTGAATCCGGCAGCAACAACTTTTCCTGTGCAGTAAAAATTGTTGATACTACAGGAAATACAATATTTTTATCATCAAAAACTGCTGATACACAGAATAATAAAGGAGAGGCGCTTAAACTATTTTATCCTGCGGATATTGATGGCGGAACAGAAGCGGTATTTTCTTATACATCCGGGATAACTTCGTATGAAAGCCGGCTACCAATAAAATCCCCCACCCCGCGGGTGTTCCAGGTATACGATGAATTGTATACCGAACTTTTAAGTACTAATACCGTTGGGCTGGCACAAAACGGCGCGATTTACTGGTTCCATGATACCAGCCCGGCATTACCCCCAATGTGTATGCAGTACGGTATGGACTACATTTACGCTGACTCGTTTGATATTCTGAAGAATAACAAGTTGTTACCGATATCACAATCCGCAGCTCTGCGCGGTATACGCGATACGCTAAAAGAAAAAGGGTTAAAATGTTTATTATACCCGTCTCCTAAACGTGTCCCCTTGAATGTCCCTCGGTTACCTGATAGTGCGGGAACTTCTAATTTATCCCCGGAAGGGCTGGAGTCATACTACTCGGATTTAGAGAAAACGTTGAAAGAGAACGAGGATGTCATCTGGGGCATATACTCAGGAGATGAAGAAATTGAACAGGCAATTACCCGCTTGATAAAATACTTTGAAGTGATGAAAGACACCTATGCGTTTATCCGTGAAGTAAATACTGAAATTATGAATAAGTATGGTGCCGGGAAATACGGTTTACCCATAAATATAAAGGACCCCGCACGGCAACGCTGGGTCGCGACCTACCGATGGATACTCGACAAATATTTTGTGAGGCAACAACGCGTACTTGATATTGTAAAAAGCATTGCCCCGGAAACAAAAATAGTTTCATGGGACCCTATATCTACGCATAAACCTTTCAATTTCGGGTACTGGACAAAATATTTTGATGTTATGACCACGCAATTATACCCGAGTTTAAACTCCTCGCGGTGCGAGTTCGGGTTCTTAACAAAACTCGTAGCAGACCTCACGGGCAAAGAAACCTGGCCGTGCTGCCACGTAGAAAATTATGCAAGTACATTTACTGTAGAGGAAATCCGTGAATATTTTAGCCAGGTGTACCGCAACGGCGGTACCGGGATACATTTGTACTTAAAAGATACCATCGGGGTTGTTGCCAAAACCGGTGGGACATACACTCTGCGGTTTGGTTCACCTGTACAAAACGAGGTAGTAATGCAGACCGCACAGCGTGCGGCTGAGATTAACAAACTACAATTCCCTAACACTTGTGATACAGCGGTATTATACTCCTGTGACGCGTACCAGTCACAGGGCGTAACGTTTAGTTCCGAAGTTGAATGGATCTACACTTTCCTCGGCCCGGTATGCCGCGCATGGTTTAAGTTTATCGATGATAACCAAATTACCCGCGGTGATATTAACCTTAATAGTTACAAAACAATTATTGTCCCCTACGCAAAATATGAACGCAGGGAGGTTGTACAAAAAATCCAGGATTATGTCCGCAGCGGCGGAACACTTGTGGTATTTGACCCGGAAGCGTTTATGTACGACCCTCTGGGTGATGACACTCAAATAGACTACACACAGTTATTTGGTTGTAAACTTGGGAATAAACTACCTGGGGTCAATACTGAAACTGTTAACTTCAAGGTGTTTAATAACAAAGAGTTAAGTGTTAATGAACGCGGATATGAGTTATTACCAAATGATAATAATACACAAACCGTTGCTGTTTACAAAAACAATAGCGCCGCGGTTATTACCCACAGTTTTGGGAAAGGTACTGTATGGATGTTCGGGTTTAACCCGTTAACACAAAAAAATATTACGGATACTGCGTGGAAAGAACTGTTTAATTTATTATGCGCAAAAGTTGGGATAACAACAGGACATGATATTTGGAGATTTAAACTTCCGAAGTACACACTACCGCAACACTTACCCCCGGATGGCGTATGCCTGACCAATAACTACATTTTTTGGGATTCTAACAAGCCTGCATTCACAAATACTTCTAAATATACTCCCGGCGGGATGTATAAGTATTCTGTTACGCCTGATCTAATCAAAGATACCACAATACAGCAAAAAGACGGGTGGTTAACATTTTCTGACGGTAAACTCACAAACCGCCGCGCAGCTCCTACGGCAGGCGATGTTGACGCGGGTATTACAAAACTTAACGACTGGATTGTATCATGGTCAACACCAGTACCGGTTATAGAAATTGAGTACCGTTTCCCTAAAACATTTGAAGTCAACAAAGTAGTATTATATTATCAAGGAAAAATTGATGAACTTGAAGTACTGGCAAAAAATAGTAGCAGCCCTGCCGGCTGGAATTCAGCAGGACAGGTGACTGTAGATAATACGTTCACAAACTATTCACGCGATGTACTCAAGAAAACAATTACATTCCCGGCAGTAATGACTGACAGCTGTAAGCTACGCGTAGTTACCGGTAAAGATGTTATACTCAAATTATCAGAAAGTGAAGTATGGACAAAATAAACAAAACTATTACTAAACTATCAATCATCGGTTGCGGTAATATCGGACGTCAGGTGGTTAAGAGTATAATCACCGGCAAAGTGCCGGGGATCAAACTCGCGGCAGTGTACGACATAAATCCGGAACAGGCAGCAGGCCTGGCTGTACCAGGAATTAAAATATGTAAAAGCATAGATTCAGCGGTACACATTTGTGATCTCGTACTTGAATGCGCATCACCCGCAGCAGTGCCGGTAGTCGCGCAGGCAGCGTTAAAATACAGGACGCCTACTATATGCATCAGCATCAACGGTTTATTATTAAACAAACGAATTATTGAGAAATACAAAGCACAGGGTGTTAAACTTCACTTACCTTCCGGAGCAATTGCCGGGGTTGACGCTGTGAAAGCCGCGGCGGTATGCGGAATCAAGAACCTTATGCTTACCACCACAAAAAGCCCTGCAAGTTTAGCTTCCGCACCGTATGTTTTGAAACATAAAATTGATTTATCTAAACTCACTAGCCCGAAATGCATATTCAGCGGTACTGTTTATGAAGCAGCAAAAAGTTTCCCGGTCAACATAAACGTCGCAGCAGTACTTGCTGCAGCGACAGAGTTCCGGTACTTGCCAAGAGTAAAAATAGTAGCTGATCCGGATACCAAGATTAACTCCCATGAAATATGTATTAGCGGCGAATTCGGAGATATAACAACTCATACTCACAATATACCTTCACCGGATAATCCTAAGACCAGCTACCTCGCAGTACTATCAGTAATTGCGTTGTTAAAACAATTAACCAGTGATGTACGGGTCGGAACGTAATATTTAAGTTGGAACTATCAGGGTTTCTTAACCAGGAAATATAGTTCACCCGGGTGTTTGAGATTACCCGCAGCAACTTCCGCGTACCTTGACGCACCCCAGTAGATATCTATCCGCCCGGGACTTTTAATTGCCGAACCTGTATCCTGCACAAAAACAAACCGCGAGAACGGTTTCCACTGCGTAAGTTCGTTTTTGTCATTAACTTCCGGGCGTTCGGTCTTCAAAAATGCGAGTAAACCCTTGGGGAAGAACTGAAGGTCAGCCGCTACTGACCGTCCCGGTGTTAGCGCGTTCTGCACATCTGCGGCAGTAGGGATTTCATTTGCTTCAAAAAATATGTATCTTTGATTCTGATCAAATACATGACGGATATCCTCAGGATGTTTTGTTAGATATTCACGGATGCTTTGCATTGAAACTTCAGCTTCCGGAATTTTTTTCTCGTTTATCAATACCTTACCTATACTTACGTACTCATGCCCGTTTGTCCCTCCGTAAGTCACCATGATACCTTTACCATTTTCCTGCGCAAGCACGCCGGAACCTTGTACCTGCAGGAAAAAACGGTCCAGATCGTTCTCCATCCACGCAACTTCCAAGCCTTTACCGTTGAGAACACCCTGGCCGTCAATTTCGCCGCGGGTATAATACGGATTACGTGTTGCAACATCCGATGGTTTGCTGTATAAAGGATATTTATAAACATCAGTTTTAACAAAACTACCGCGGTAGGTCGGGGTGTAGTATCCCGTAAACAACATCCCGCCTTTACCATCACGCCCGGCTGAACGGTAAATATTAAACTTCTGTTTGATCAACTTATCGCGTTCCCCGGAATCCTGTGTTTTCTCAAATATTTGTATTAAAAGATTGACAGATTCTGCGATATCTGTAGACTGGTAATTATCATCCCCGAATTTAACTCCACCGGCGATACGCCCGCTGCGAAGTAATGAGGTATTATGTTCAGCAGCTTCCTTTAACGACACGAGATCCATATCATCAGCAAATAACGGCGCGTCCTCCGGAGTAACCAGGCTTGTGGGATTAATGCGTTCTTCTTCCATCTTCAACCATTCAACTTTTGCCCCACAGGAAAACAGTGTTAAACTTAATACTATAATCAACCAAATATTGCGGTTCAAAGTATTTTCTGATTTCTTATTTTAACAACGCGCTGATTTCGGAATCAAACTGAGCTTCCTGTGTTACCCCTACGTGTTTACTTCTTACCATACCCGCCTGGTCGATAACAAACGTTGTTGGTATCCCGCTTATTTGACCGAATATTTTGCCGAATGCGTTGGTAACGACCTGGTTCTCATCAATTGCTATAGGATAATTAACGCTGGTATCTTTACAAAACTTTTCTACTACCGTCTTCCCTGCGCGGTCAAGCGAAATTCCCAGGATAACAACATTTTGATCTTTGTACTTTTTATATAAGTTAATAAACCACGGGATTTCCATACGGCACGGGCCGCACCAGGTTGCCCAGAAGTCGATAACTACAATTTTACCTGCCAAACTCTTGGATGAAAGTTTACTGCCATCAAGAAGCGTTACTTCATATTCCGGCGCTTTGCCTAACTCTGTACCCAGTTTTTTTTCAACCACCGTACTTACTGACGGTGTTGAGGGTTGTTCTACCTTCGGCTGTTCCGGCGCTGCGGGTGCGTTTACTTTCTTATCGCATGAATACAATACTAAAGCAACCGTTACCGCCAGGAATGTTACTAACAACTTTTTCATAACAACTTTTTCTCCTTTTAACGTTTATGTTGACACTATTTAAAGTTTACTGTAGCGAATAGCTCAATTCAACCGCTATTATACACCAATACTTATTCCCAATTCAAATACTTTATCATTATCATCATAATCCATACCGAAGTTCAGCTAAACGGATAATTTTACCGATAATCTTGTCATAACTCATCCCCGCTGCTTCAGCCGCCAGCGGCCAGATATCGTTTTCCGTGAGTGACGGTAAGGGATTACATTCCAAAAAATACGGTACGCCCTCAAAGTCAGTACGTATATCTATCCGCCCGAAATCACGGCATTCCAACGCTTTATACGCATCTATTGCCATAACACTAAGTTTGTGCAATAACTTAGGCCCAGCCTTAACCGGGCACAGGTAATCAACCCCGGGGTTTGCTACCATGTCATAAGTATAAACCTTATCACCCAAAACACTTTTCCCGTCGATAATCACCTGTACAGGCGGTAACGCTTCCGGCACAGCATTACCCGTCACTCCAACGGTAAACTCCATACCGGTAAGAAATTTTTCCGCTATCATCTGCGTACCGGGATAACGGCGCATAAGTTCACGTGTACGTTTAACCAATGCACTGCGGGTGTATACAACAGAACCGGTATCTATGCCCTTGGAAGTACCTTCACACCGCAGTTTAAGGATTACCGGAAACTTTAATGCACAGCGTTCGGAATCATTCATAGTATTTATCTCACAAAAATCAGGGGTTTTAATCCCGTGGTACGCAACAACCTTTTTTGCAGTAACTTTATCCAGTGTGGTACACATGGTGACAGGATCACTGCCGATATACTTTACGTTATAATGATCCAATAAAGCCGGGACCAGAGCTTCCCTCCCTCGGCCATACAGGCATTCACACAGGTTGAACACTAAAACGTTGGAAGTATCATATTTCCGAAGATACTTCATTAACTGCGTATAATTCCCTACTTTTGTTAGTTGATAACCATTACGTGTAATTGCGGATGAAACGTATCCTATTGTAACATCGCTGTCAAATTCAGCATAAAGATCCTCTGCGTTCTCCGGAGGAATAGGATATGCGGATTTAGCGTCGTATGTCAGCCATAACTTAATTTTTGTTTTGAGGTTAGTCATTTGGCAATAACTGCTGCACTTTATCGCGGAGTTCCGCGTTTTTAAATGGTTTAGTGAGGTAAAGATCAGCACCAATAATTGTTCCAAGCGCCTGTTCCGGCATAGTATCCCGTACCGTCAAAATAATAGTTTTGGGCATAGGCACCACGCGATTCTTTATTTCTGTGATAACATCGTAACCGTTCATCTTCGGCATGTTTATGTCCAGTATAACAAGGCCTGGTGTGTGTTTAATAATCTTAGATAACGCTTCTTCACCGTCATACGCAGTAATAATATTGTACCCTGCTTCTGTCAATATTGCGTTTAATGTTTCAACAATCAAACGGTCATCATCAGCGATTAGTATAGTTTTCATTTATTAAACCTTACTGTATACCTTCATTTTTATCAACTCACAACATTCCTTTGTAAAGTATACTAAATGAACATTGATATTGTGAATACATTAACAGTTGACTTAATATTGATATATATCTACAATTTTTTTAGGTGCAAGCAACAACATTAATTTGAAAACATAGGGAAAAATAATAAATGAAACTTTTCGGGAAAGATATAAGACTAAAACTTTTCCCTAAAATTGCAGTAATAATGATACTTGTCACAATCATACCGTTAGTTTTCACCGGTATGCAGCTGATAAACATCAACCGTACGAGTGTTCAGACAGTAACGCTTGAGTTATACATCCAGGTTGCAAGTACTGTTGCGGATAATATCCGTCAGGATATAGACAACCTGTTCACAAAACTGAATTTCATTCTTCTAACCCAGCAGCAACCCGGGATCACATGGGATGAACGCCAATCACGGCTTGTAGCGTTTGTTGACTCCAACCCCGATATTGTCAATACCGCGCTTGTTGATGAACAAGGTGACGAGATCATAAAAGCATATAACCCAGATATCATAAAAAAACCAAAACTTGAGAATTATTTGAATGACCCGGCATTTATCCGCGCAAAACGCACAAAGAAAGCGCAGGTGGGAACCGTGCATTTTAAAAGCACGATCCCGGTAATCGACGTAGTTATCCCGTTTACAGGACAGCATTATATATATGTCACAAGCTCGCTTGAGAACTTATGGAACAAAGTATTAACTATACGTGACAGGGTAAACCTAGGGCAGACAGGGTATGTATTTGTTACTGACGACCAAGGCTGTGCGCTGATACACCCGGACGAAAAAATAATGTATTCCCGTCAATCGTTACGTGGTATGAATATCATACAAAAACTTGTGACGGATATGTCCGCCACTCAAAACGTAAGTACCGGAACTGTTTCAGCATCACGGATCGCAGTCGTTACCCGCAGTGGCGAGTTTAAAGACCTCAAAGGCACCGACGTTGTTGGTGCATACGCAATGACAGAAACCCATGGCCTTCGCTGGGCAGTTATGGTGCAGCAATCCAGGAATGAAGCTTTTGCTGCGGTGATCCAGATGCGTAATCGCGCGTATTTATGGTTTATCCTGGCGCTATTATCCGCCTCAATCGTTGCGTTCCTCACCGCCCGCGGGTTAAGCAGTCCCGTATTTGAACTTATCAAGGGCGCACGTAAAGTTGCGGCCGGTGATTTTACTCATCAAGTACAAATCGGGACAAAAGACGAACTAGCCGACCTAGCGAATACGTTTAATCTGATGGTTAACCGGTTAAAAGAATATGCGGATATGCAATTAGATAAACTGCTTGCTGAGAAAGCTAAGACAGAAGCCATTGTGTTTTCCATTGCGGAAGGAATTGTTCTAACAGACCATAGCGGCAAAATTATTCTGGTAAATAAACGGGCAAAAGATATTTTTGGTATCGAAGACACAGGGTGGGAAGGCAAAAAGTTTATTAACTACCTTAACAACGAGCTTAGACTACAGGTAGAACCGTTATTGGAAGGAAAACATGAGTCGTACATCACAGAAATCAAGCTGCCAAAAGAAACCAGGACACTGTATTATCAACTTCAGGGACAAGACATCCGCACACTGACCGGTTCCGACCTTGGATTGTTACAGGTATTCCATGATATTACCCTGGAAAAAGAAATTGAACAAATGAAAGACGATTTTGTGCATTCCATAACGCATGACCTCCGTAATCCTATGACATCAATCCGCGGGTTCCTAAAGTTTTTATTGGACGGCGTAGGCGGCCCGGTGACAGAACAACAGTTGAAGATGTTACAGACAATGGACCGCGCATCGTCACGGTTACTGACTATGATAAACGACATACTTGACGTTGCAAAGATGGAATCCGGGAAAATGAAGATTGAACTGTCTACACATAACATCCGTGAGATAAGCGAACGCGTGATTGAAATCCAGCGCCCGTTAGCCGACCGCAGAGGAATTAAGTTGATACTGACGGTCCCGGAAACAATGAACGCTTTTATGTGCGACGGCGACTTAATCGAACGCGTATTTATAAATCTTGTCGGTAACGCTGTTAAATTCACCCCGCAGGATGGCGAGATTGAATTAGGCATAGTAGACGAACCTGAGCAAATCCTATGCTGGATCCGTGACACCGGTGAAGGTATACCCGAAGATGCATTAGATAAAATATTTGAAAAGTTTCAGCAAGTACCGGGTAAACAAGCTCGGGGCGGTACGGGTATCGGGCTTACCGTCTGCCGTTATGCAGTGGAGGGACACCGCGGGAAAATATGGGTTGAGTCCAAGGTAGGAGAAGGATCAACATTCAAATTTACTATCCCTAAAAATATAGGATTGAATGATAAAAGCGAGGTCGTTATTCTGAATGCAAACAAGGATAAAGAATGATGTTACAGCATAAAATTATTAATTCTGCTGTAATCCTCATAATATTATCACTATTTTGTATTCCCGCAGTCATTTCCGCACCGGGGGAAGACACTATTTTTCAGGATATCGTAATCAAGCCCGGTGAAACGTTATGGAGTGTAGCAAACTATTACCTCAAAGACCCTACTAAATGGAACGAAATCCTTAGGTACAACAAAAACTTCCCGGCTAACGACCCTAACACTGTCCTACCCGGCATGAGAATCCGCGTACCTATATTGTTAATAAAAGAAAACTTGCGTGCAGCTTTTCTTGTTAATTTAATAAATAATGTGCAATACCGCAAAAAAAACGCGGTAACCTGGAACAAAGCGCCGTTGAACGCCGCATTGTATAACGAAGACGGTGTGAAGACCGGTATGGGTTCGTATGGACAGATAAAGTTTTATAGCGGTGAAATATTAAAAATAAACGAAAACTCAATGGTAATTCTCCGCCCGGAAATTAAACGTGAAGAAATTGAACTTGTCCTCGGTGAAATACGGACGGGACGTTCTAAGGTAATGACAAAATCAACTGTTATATTACCAAAGATCACGGCAAAAGGAGGCGTAATCCCGGATATCCGCACAAAAGTGAAAGCAGATAATACAACTCTAGTGGCAGTTTATAAAGGCGAAGCTGAAGTTACGGCACAAGGCAAGACCATAACTTTGCCGGAAGGGTTTGGTACTGAAGTTAAATATATGCAGGCACCGTCTATGCCGGTAGCGCTGCCTCCTTTAATGACAATGACTACCGGGCAGATAAAGTATGACGCACGTTTCCCTGATGAATTTACATCCGTACCGCAGCAGCTTGCCCCAAAAATGAAAATGGATGCCGGACAAATTGTATTGGAGATGCCGAAAGAAAACGAGTTTGTTTACAATCCATCAGGAACACCGCAGCAGCAGCCTGATTTAACTAATGGCAAAAATGTAAGCACTCAACAAAGCATAAAGAGTAATGTTATTATACAACCAGATAAATCAGCGGTTCAACAGCAACAGGAAAAACAACCACAGCAACCCACGGTACCTCAGCCTGTACAGGCCGGGCAAAAAACTAATCTTCTTTCGCGGAATATCAGTTTAAAAGAATACCGGCTGCAAATCGCTACCGATGAAAAGTTTTTGAATACCATAGTTGATGAGGTAGGAGAACTAGGCAAAAATGTTGACCTCAAACGCGCTTTACCCGACGGTAAGTATTACTGGCGTGCAGCTGTGGTTGACGCTGTAGGATTCGAAAGTGACTTTGGTATGCCTCAGGCGTACATAATTGACACTAAACCTCCGATGCTGGAGATTGATGCGCCGGCAGATAATGCTGTGATTAAAGACGAATTTTTGTATATAAAAGGACGGATGGAGAAAGGCGCAGAATTAAGATTAAACGGTAACTTAGTAAATCACGATTATGAAGGACGGTTTGAAACCGCCAGGTTATTACCTGACGGTAAGCACGTATTAAGCTTTATCACCCGGGATGGAGCAGGTAATGAAACTAAGATCATACGTAATATAACAAAATCCTACAGCGCGGCTTCAGGCCAAAAAATTGAAGCCCTTAAACCCGGGATTGAATTCAGCACGGCAACAGTTCAGGCATCAGACACAACAAAAACAGGTGAGGATAAAAAATTCACAAAAAGTAAGGATACTAAGCCTAAAGGTTTTTCCTGGACAACTTTCTTCACTAGTTTAGGCGCTATAGCTGTTATCGGTTACGTATTAATGCTGATGTTTACTTGACAACCACATGATCCTGAACGGTTTGTTTAGCTTCCTGCCAGCACTTTTTTACTTTATCAATAGCTTCAACAAAATGTTTTGTCCCCGCTGGGATTAACGTTGCACCTATGGCAAGCGTTATCAACGGCATCTGTTCCTGAGTTCCCGCATCGGTTCTTAGGATAAAATATCCTCTCTGCTGGTCTTCCTTCGAGTACGAAGTTCCGGACAGGCTTTGAAAATTTTGCGCTATTGTTTCACATAACGGCTGCAGGTTAGGCGTGGTCGTGATAATCATAAAATCATCGCTACCGAGATGCGCAACCATATCCGTCGGAGAACCAATTTCTTTCACCGCGGAACGCGTTATTATCCCAAGAAGGCGGATAATATTGTCTCCCATCTCATAACCATAAACTTTGTTATAACTGCCAAAACGTTTAAGGTCAAGGTACACCAACGCAAATTCGTGTGCTTCATCCAACCGTTTCTTTATCTCAGCCTCTGCATTAGCATTACTCGGTAAACCTGTTAACGGGCTCATTGCTAACGCGGCTTTTGTGCGTTCAAGCAAACGTTCCGCACGGGCAATAAGTTCATAAGGTTCTATAGGTTTTGGAAGATACTCATCCGCACCGAGTTTTATGCCGGTAAGGCGGTCTTTCAATTGTGACATTGACGTAAGCATAATCACGGGAGTCAGCATTGTCGCAGGGTAACTGCGTATCTGTTCCAGTGCTTCAAACCCGGTCTTCCGCGGCATCATTACGTCTAATACAATAAGATCCGGCAGTTCTGCGGTAGCTTTTTTTACTGCTTCCTCACCGTCAATCGCAGTTACCACCTCATAGTTTTCCATCTGAAACGAGTACGTCAGTAATTCCAGGATTTCTGCGTCGTCATCAGCTAACAATACTTTTGGCATATACTCTTTGCACCCCTATCCCTGTATTAACACAACATTATTCACCTGAATAACTTATATATAATAACTGTCCCTGTCGGTTAATGTCAAACACCACACCGTCGGTTAAATTAACTTTTTTTACAGCAGATTCAAATTCATTAATATTCCTGGCCTTCATACGGTTCACTGAAAGAATAAGATCGCCTTCATCAAGGCCAACATCATCCACTGCGCTTCCCTGCTCAACGTCTATAACTATCACTCCGGGCATATCTGCCGGTAAACCATATTGTTCCGCTATTTTTTTACTGGTATTAATAACAGTCAAACCTTTCCACACAAACTTTTCTCCGGTAATCTTACCGGTATCCCCGGTATTTTCATCGCTCTGCTGCCCGGCAAGTTCTTCTTCACTCGGCATTTCCATAAGTTCGATTGTGGTATTAACCTTTTTTCCATCACGCAAAAGTTCAACCGGCACTTTTTGCTTAGGATTTGTAGTGGCTACCTCTTGCTGGAGTTCACGCGCGGTCTTTACAGTTTTACCGTTATACTTAAGTATGACATCGCCCCGCTGGATCCCGGCTTTCTCCGCCGGTGTATTCGGCATAACATTATTTATCAAAACACCGGCATCCGCGGGGATGCCAAATTGTTTACGTATAGCCGGGCTTACTTCCTGTATCCCGATACCCATATACCCGCGCACAACTTTGCCTTTATGTATAAGGTCATCCAAAACTTCTTTCGCACGGTTAATAGGTATCGCAAAACCTATCCCTGAAAATACGCCGGTCGGAGCATAAATCGCGGTGTTGATACCAATAACATCTCCACGGATATTCACCAGCGGGCCGCCGGAATTACCAGGATTAATTGCAGCATCTGTCTGGAACAAGTCTTTATACTCCTTGTTCTCAATCTCCAACGACTGCCGGACAGCTGAGATTATACCGGCAGTAACGGTTTGTTCCAACCCAAACGGGCTGCCGATAGCAACTGCCCAGTCACCCACCCGCACTTTATCAGAATCACCGAGTGTTACTGATGGGAACCCTCCGGGACGCGTAATTTTAATTATTGCAAGATCGGTCCGGGCATCTTTACCCACAACTTTGCCGGTATAGGATTTTGAATCATCACCCGCGAGGGTAACTTTAATTTCATTTGCATCCCGCACAACATG
This sequence comes from Elusimicrobiota bacterium, assembly GCA_041658405.1. Classification (NCBI taxonomy): domain Bacteria; kingdom Pseudomonadati; phylum Elusimicrobiota; species Elusimicrobiota bacterium. The sequence goes on along the minus strand of JBBAAG010000002.1, from coordinate 12,599 downwards.
CTCATTCGTGAGGATATACCCTTCCTTATCAATGATAACCCCGCTGCCGGTACCTGAGGGGCGTTTATACTTTTTTGCACTCGGCCGTTGTTGCTGCTGGCGGTTAGGATACTGCTGCCTGCGTTGCTGAGGGTACGGTGCCCCAAAAAAGTCATTAAAGAAATCTTCAAATGGATCCCCAAAATAGAATTCTGACGGAAATTCGCGTTCCACTATCTGCAGTGTGGAAATATTTACCACCGCGGGTTTTACGTGTTCCGCTACTGCAGCGAATGAATCCTGGAGGTTCAACACCTCGGCCGAAGGTGAAGGCAGAGATGAATTAGATGCGAGAATAGCGTTGTGTAAATACACTTTTTTTGAACTTACGCTCCACACAAGCCCCGTAGCTAAGACAATACACCCTATAGCAATAACAGTTTTTGTATTAAACAACCCTTTTTTTTCTTCCATAACCCTCTAAACTCCTTATTACTGATAAAAATACTTCGAATATCTATTTTACCAAATTTCCATCACGTAAACGTATTATCCGTTGTGCGACTTTACCAATTTCTTCGTTATGCGTTACCAGTATAATAGTAGTCCCTTGTTCATGCAAAGCATTAAATATTTTTAGTATCTCCTCACCCGTATGCGTATCCAGATTACCCGTGGGTTCATCCGCAATAAGTATCGGCGGGGTATTAATAATTGCCCGTGCGATTGCTACCCGCTGTTGTTCACCTCCGGAAAGTTCATTTGGGCGGTGGTTAACGCGATGCTCTAACCCTACACGCTCAAGCGCGGTTATTGCCCGTGCACTGCGTTCTTCCTGTGTAATACCCGAATAAAAAAGCGGGAGTTCTACGTTATACCGTGCGTTATAAAATTGTATGAGGTTAAATGTTTGAAATACGAATCCTATTTTTTTATTTCTCAACTGCGCAAGTTCATAGTCGTTATAATTAGTTACATCCACCCCTTCAATCAACACCTTACCCTCAGTTGGTTTGTCAAGACAGCCAAGTATGCCAAGTAAAGTAGTTTTCCCTGCACCGGAAGGGCCCATTAACGCCACCATCTCGCCACGGGTGATTTCAATATTAACCCCGTGTAGAACTTCAATCACCAGTTTACCAAGCTGAAACGATTTTTTTATATCACAAGTTTTTAATACCGTATTATCATTCATGACGCAACGCCTCTACTGGCTGAAGTTTACTTGCCTGTACCGCAGGATATGTCCCGGAGAAAATACCTACCACAACTGAGAACACAAACCCCACTGCGATTGACCGTATCGATATCACAAAAGGCACATCCAGGAAGGGAACAATATAAAACGATACTAATATACCGAAAATAATTCCAGCGAGCCCGCCGATAATACATAAAATAGAAGATTCAAGTATGAATTGCAGCAATATATCCCTGCTTGTCGCGCCGATAGCTTTACGCACGCCAATCTCGCGGGTGCGTTCTTTCACAGTCACCAGCATAACATTCATAATACCAATACCCCCGACAATAAGTGACAATAACGCTATACCAGTCATCACCATTGTTGATGAATTAATTTGTTTCAACCCTTCCTTCAATAACGCGCTATGTGCCATAGGCTGAAAATATTCCAGCCCGCCGTACCGCGATTTCAGCATCTCGCGTACCTGCCTCATCGCAAGCGGTACCGCTGATTGTGAAACCGCCTGGACAAACACTTCGCCAAACATTGAATACCCGGTTCTATCATTTGCCAGGGTTTGAGGAACAAAAAGTTCAACTACGTTCTCGCGTTCGAAGATAAGCCTCTGGCGTTTAACTTTTCCTATGACTTCAAACCTATCCATCCCAAAAGTCACAAACTCACCTACCCGCGGGTTTTTACCTAACGTTTTTATTAATAACGGGCTGTCTTCCAATACACACACCGCGCGGCGTTCACGTAGGTCAACTTCATTAATAAACCTACCCTCAAGCACGCGTGCATGCGCGATCTGGCGGTAACTCGGTGTAACACCTGAACATTCAATTACAACATTATCCGCCGGAGCACTCAATATTAACGGTATTACTTCTGTGATCTCTGCAACTGCGGAACAATACCTTTTTATCGCACCAAAATCGTCATCCGTCATACGGATAAGGTTATACTTACTCTGCGGCTTACCCGTAATATATTCCAGCGATTCTATACGAAACGTATCGGTACCCATAAGTTTTACGAACTCACGGATTTTTTCTTTACCCCCGTCCCCGACAGTCACCACCGCAACAACGCCCGCAACACCGATGATCACACCGAGTAATGACAAGAAACTGCGTATACGGTTTAATAAAAGGTTTTCTATCCCTGCATGATAAACTTCGAGTATATTCATTACTTAAGTTCTATTTGTTCCTCAATTTCACGTTGGGTCAACAACCTCACCCGGCTGCCATCTTTAATATTAACATTACCTACGGTGATTATCTGCTCATTCGGCATTAGGTCAGCGGAGATTTCAACATTTTTTGTATCGTTTATCCCGGTTTCAACAAAAACTTTTTTTGCGGTACCGTTGCGCATGACATAAAGGTACGGCTGCGGGATTGCTGACGTGGTTTCGTATAATATAGCTTCCATGGGAACACTAAGAACATTGGGTTTAGTTTCCAGTTTGACTTCACCCCAGACATTACCCCCGAGCCGTAACTCGTTGCGTTCCGGTACAACAATAGTTACCTGCACCACATATTTTGGAGGTTCACGGCGTTCCTGATCCGCACCGGTATCCTGCGCAACCATACTGATACTTTCAACTTTACCTTTAAGCACACTTTCTGAATCTGACCCAATAATATCTACCTGCTGTTTAACAAATATTTTTGAGATATCAGACTCTGATACGTTAAGCACGGAGATCAGGTTTTTCATGTCAGCTATAGTAAACAATTCTGACCCGGCAGAAATTATCTCGCCGTTTTTGATACCCATTTTCACGATAACACTGTCAAACGGTACAGTAACATTTTTACCGGTAAGGCGCGCACGCAGTTTTTGTACTGCAGAATCTTCACGCATAAGCGCGATCTCCGCCTGTACAACTTCCTGTTGCGCTACGGCTTTCATATCAAACAACTGTTTTGTGAGGTCAAGTTTTTGTTGGGATAATTTGAGGTTAATCTCGGCAGATTTAAGTTCTTCCTCAGCATTTGAAATTTCTTCTTCCGTAGGTTTTATCATAGCGAGTACCGCGCTTTTGCTTACCTTTGACCCTGTATTAAGTTCTGAGGGTATGTCCTGTAGCTGCCCGGATACCGGCGCTGTTATTTTGAACACTTTCCGGGAAGTAATCGTTCCTGCTGCACGGACTTTAGCGGTAATACTTCCTAAGACCGGTGTTGTAACCTGTACGGGCACCGCGCGTTTGATATTAACCACTACCGCACGGATAATAAATAATACCGCCAGTACAGCGGCGACAATAATTAACGTTTTCCTGTTTTTCATCAATTTATTTTCTCCATATACTCAAATCAATAACTCAGTTACTATATACTTCCAACAATTTACCCACTGATTTTAGCAGGCGTACGTGAAGCATTACAATTTCAAGTTCCGTATCCGTAACAGTCTGTTCTGCCTGGTTGTAACGTTCCATATCCTGCGAATAATCGTTATACGAAATTATGCCCATCTTAAACCTAAGCTCTGAAACTTTCAAACTTTCCTCGGATGCCTTAAGTGCCTGTTTTAATACTTCAATCCTGCGTTTATTAATTTCTAACTGCGAAAATATTTCGTCAAGTTCGCGTTCAACAGTTTCCTCAAACTCTTCAAACGACTGCCGGACAAGGTTGTAACTGCTTTCCGCTTTTCTAACATTATGTTTATAAATCCCGCCGGCGTATAATGGTAATGTAAACTCAGCATTAACTTCCCATTGCGGTGTCCAGCCTGTATTTAATTGTTCAAGATAATAATTCGCGTTAAGAGACATATCAGGCCAATTACTATACTTTGTTTGTTTAAGGTTCACCAACGCGTCGTCTATCCCCAATATTTGTTGTTTATACTCCGCCCGGTTTTTCTTTGATAATTCCAGCGCGTCTTTATACGACACCTCGTATGTTTTGATGCTAATTTCCGGATCAAGCATAATTGTAGTTCCCTTTGTCAACCCAAGTAGTTTGACAAACTCATCTCTCTGCTGTGCTAACGCGCGTTCCTGCGTGATAATCGTATCCTCATCAAGTTTATTCTGGATATCCAGGTTTAACATATCAATTTCCGCAATTTCACCGGCTTGATGCCTTAGTTTTGCGATATCCAACAACGACTTCCCTGCATCAGTAGACTTCCGGATACGTTCAATCGCTTTCTCAGCTTTCACTAAACCTATGTATTGATTGATAATATCGTAGATCAACTGTTCCTGTGATGATTTATAATTTAACTCCGCAGTAAAATAACTTTCCTCTGCGTCTTTCCACTCACTTTTTTGGGTTAACACCTGCCCTGGGGAAAGTGGTTGCGTAAATTCCATGCCAAGCCGTGAAGTATTAGGGTAGTCAGATTGTGTTTCGTATAGATAGTTACAATTTAAAGACAATTTCCCGCCGGTTTGTAGAATAGGGAATTGTTGGGTTAACGCTAACCCGATGTTATCAGAATCACCGGAGACCGATGTAGTAGCATCACTGGGTTCAGCGCCTTCTTCGGTATAACTTGTTATAGCACTGCTGACATCATAACTTGATGCGCGTTTAATATTACCTGTTAGATTCAGTTGCGGCTTATACTGCGCTTTTGTTTGTAAATGCGAGATCTCCGCCTGTAACCACGAATCTTTTACGGAAAGCAGTACCGACCTGTTTTTTTTCAGCCCGAGCTTAACCGCAGAACTGAGGTCAAACTTCATTTCCTCAGAATAAATCCCGGATGTGAAGAAAAGAATCCAGATAGATATATACGTGATAACCAATGTATTTTTCATAACATCTTATTATATAAAATTTTACAGGAATATTTCTAATTACCAGGAACAGGGAAGCCGGTTACTTATTTAATCCCAACAACCTTTGTTTTATAATACTGGCCCAGAGTTCATACCCTTTTTCATTCATATGCAAGTTATCTTTAGCAAAAATATCCGTACGCAGTTTCCCATTTTTATCAAACATAACAGCCGTAATATCTATGAACTCAACATCCACTGTTGTTTTTGTATACTCCAGTATTAGTTGATTAGCTTTTTGCGAGTTAAGCCATGTTTTTTCACGTACCGGGCTTGGTTTTATTGAAACAAAAAAGATCTTACTGCACCCGGGTATATGCTTGCGGGTAAGGTTAACAAATTCATTAAAATTATTCAGTAACTGCTCCGGAGTTTTTCCACCGCCAATATCATTATCGCCTTCGTAATACACAATAGTTTTTGGGTTATACGGCAAAACCACGCGATTGAAATACTGAAGTAAGTCATCGCTCCGTGATCCGCCAAACCCGCGGTTGAGAACTTTTAACGGTGACATATCAGCATACACACTCTTCCAGCGGGTAATGCTTGAACTACCAAGAAATAGTATTAAACCTTCCTCCGGCGGATTTATAGCATCCTGTTTCTCAAATTCGCGGATATTCTTGATGTACCTTAAAGGTTTTGCATTTACATACTCATAGGGTAGCTTAAGATAATCTATTGTTCCCGCTAAAGCGCTTGAAATGTACACTTTCAGAGGTTCGTATTTTAGTGAACGCACAGGATATGGTATTTCTGCGGATATAACTGTTGATGTCCCGCTGATTTTTGTGAAATTAGAAGAATACAAAGTTTTATCTCCGTTGCAGATTACAACTTCTTTTTGATTATATTTCTTTGGACATTCTATTGTTATGGATAGAATGGTATCGTTTTTAATATAACTTTTAATGTTTACGTTTCCCATATCTTCAGCGTTAATCCATGATATACCTGATAAAATCATACTCCACATAAATATTGGCAAACAAAACTCCCTTGGTTTTCTTAACCAAGGGAGCCTTGTAAAACTTCTTAACAACTTAAGCATTTATTATCTTAGATACAATGTTGTTCCGGCTGTCTTATACTGCCCTTTATAACATTTCGGCGCCTTTACTGAACCATATCTCTTAATCCCGAAATCAAGATGGTTACCAGTGCTGCTACCTGTCGTTCCGACATTACCGACTTTACCTTTTGCTGAGAGATATGCACCGCGGCGTGTTGAGATGTAGCTCATATGTGAATACCGGCTTGTATACCCGCTTGAGTGGCTCATACTCACTGATTTCCCGTATCCGCCGTTCCAACCCGCTGATGTTACTCTTCCTGCCGCTATTGAACCGATTCTCCGCCCGCTAGGCGCTGCGACATCTGTACCAGGATGATATTCACGGCCATGGAAAGGACAGATTCTCCAGCCGACTATGCTGCTGATACGTCCTGACACCGGCCAATATAATGCAAACGCTGACGGCGCTGCTACTGCTAATGCTAACGCTGCTACCAAGGCGATCTTTAAACTTTTCATTTTCTTTCTCCTTCTTTCTTTCCAGTTTCTTTTTGTTTCTCGAACAACCATTGTTGCAATATTCGTGCCAATACACAAAAGAGTGGGTGGGGTATACCGCAATTATCGTTATTTTGATTATATTACAATACAAATATTGTGATGGCTAAAAATAATGTTTTGTCGGTTTAGCAGAATAACTGTGTAATTTGCACACTTATTTCACACTTGTATTGCACGATATTCTACAGTATGCTCTATACATATTTTCAATACAACTGTTGAATTACTTTAACTACCTTTAATGCTATACAAACAAAAACTCCCTTGGTTTCTTCAACCAAGGGAGCCTTCGTTAACTAACTTATTCTATCTTATTACCGGAGATATATTCTTGTTCCGGCTGTTTTATACTGCCCTTTAGAACATCTCGGCGCCTTTACTGAACCATATCTTTTGATCCCGAAATCAAGATGGTTACCAGTGCTGCTGCCGGTCGTTCCTACTGCACCAACTTTACCTTTTGATGCAAGATATGCACCGCGACGTGTTGAGATTGAGCTCATATGTGAATACCGGCTTGTATATCCGCTTGCGTGGCTCATATTCACTGATTTCCCGTATCCGCCTGCCCAACCCGCTGAAGTAACTCTACCCGCTGCGATTGAACCAATCCGGCGTCCACCGGGCGCTGCAATGTCTGTACCGGGATGATATTCACGGCCATGGAAAGGACAGATTCTCCAGCCAACTACGCTGCTGATACGTCCGCTTGTTGGCCAATAAAGATACCATGCAAACGCTGACGGCGCTGCTATTGCTAATGCTAAGGCTGCTACCAGAACGACTCTTAAACTTTTCATTTTCTTTCTCCTTCTTTCTTTCCAGTTTCTTTTTGTTTCTCGAACAACCATTGTTGCAATATTTATGCCATACATGGAGCAACTGTGAATATATTCACTTTAGCGTCGATTAATTATATCATTTAACTCCTAGAATAACTGTATACTATACCCGAATTTTTGCACACTTTGCACACTTTTGTGTAAAGAACCTGTCTATAGTCCCTCTTGATTTATTGATGCATTGTATGTATAATACAGTCTTGTATGATAGAACATAAAGAAAACAAAATGAAATGGAGAAATAAAGCATATGTTAAGAACTATTAGGTTGATACTGGCACTTTCTATTTTAACGGTACCGACTTTAGCAGTATCCGCAACAGTTAAACCGTTAGAAACCGTCCCTAGTTTAGAACTTTCGCGGTACCTGGGATTATGGTACGAAATTGCGAAATACCCTAATAGTTTCCAGAAAAATCTTTACGCCGCAACAGCAGAATATACGTTATTACCTAACGGCAAAATAAAAGTAGTAAACCGCGCTAATAAAGGTTCAATAGCAGGGAAACCTTCTTCAATCACCGGTACTGCATGGATACCTAACAAGGATATCCCGACAAAACTTAAAGTAACCTTCTTCTGGCCGTTCGCCGGGGATTACTGGGTAATTGATTTAGGCAAAGATTATGAATACGCGGTGGTAAGCGAACCCAAACGCCGGTTTTTGTGGATCCTAAGCCGTACACCCAAAATGGATGAACTAAAGTATACTGAAATATTAAACAAACTAACCACCATAGGGTTTGATCTCAATAAAATAGAAAAAACCGAACATCCGGAAAAATAGATTAAGGAAGGGCCTGGTAAATTTATGGCAACAAAAAAAGTTAATACTACCCACAAACACGTATGTCCTACGTGTAATTGCAAAACAAAAGACGGCGGGCATATGTGCGTCCCTACGGATAAACATACCGAAAAATGTGACTGGTGCGGTGCAATGATTCCGACAATCCGCCACCTATGCAATGATAAAGTAAAAGAATTGGCATATATATGCAACAGCTGCGGACGCACTGCGATTGACGCGTCACACCTCTGCAAACCAAAGAAAATTAAATAGTATTTGAAGAACGCATAAATGATCCCGCAGTTTCCTAATTTTATACCGTTAAGTTTTGAGATGAAAGACGAAGTATTGTCATACCTGCTTAAATACCAGCCCCAACCTTCGGAGTTGACCCTTGGGATATTATACGGTTACCGTGACACCCTGAAAATCAACACCGCACTGCTTAACGGCTACCTATGCCTTGACTGCACAATCGAAAACGAACGGTTCATGTTCTCCCCCATCGGCCCGAAGGAGAATGCAGACGGAAAGATTGTTGATATATATACCCGCTGCCTGGACTACTACAAATCGCAGAAGATAAACGGCGAGATTGTTACAGTAACAAATGACATAGCGTATGAACTCCGTAAATCAGGGAAGTTTAACATCACGGATGACCGTGACAACGACGATTATATATACCTTGTATCAAGCCTGACAAACCTTGAGGGACAGAAGTACCACTCAAAAAAGAATTTTGTGTTACAGTTCAAGAAACGTTATAAATACGAATACCGCGCATTGGAAACCGCAGCGCAGCTGGACGAATGTTTGGCATTACAACAAAAATGGTGTAAAGAACGCAAATGTGAAGACAACCTCTCGCTTCATTACGAAAACATTTGTACCGCAGAACTGCTCAAACACTTTCACGAACTTCACCTCTTTGGCGGAGTAATAATGATTGACGATAAAATCCAGGGGTTCACCATTGCTGAAACCACAGAACCCTCCACCGCGATAGTGCACATAGAAAAAGCAGAAAAAGGCTTCCACGGGATATACCAGGCATTGAACAACCTTTTTTGTGAGCACGCTCTCATGGGTAAGTATGAGTACATCAACCGCGAGCAAGACCTCGGAATCCCGGGACTGAGAAAAGCAAAACTTTCTTATCATCCGGTAAAGATGGTAGAAAAGTTTACTATTGAAATTCAATAGAGGCTACTGATATTGTATTCTCCCAACCCCGTCTTCCTTTGATGAAATAAATACCCAGTGTTTTTCCGGATAAACACACACCTCCCGCAACGCATAGCCGGCATACACTCTGCGGACAAGTTTTTTGTTGATAACATCGATAATATCCATATATCCCGACACCGCGCTTGGTGCGAATAATAACTTATGGATATTGTCATACGCCAATTGCCGTACTCCGAAAGTAACATTGAACCTATGCTTAAATTTCATTGTCCGTAGATCATACACATACACTTTTTTATTTTTCGGTAAAGCAAGGTAAAGTTCGTTTAACTCGTCAGAGATTGTAATTCCGCCCTGACACATCGGCACATTAATTTCTTCTACCTTCCAATTTGCAGGATAAACAAACCTTATATACGGATATTTTTCGAAATACGTGAGTACATACCGCTTGTTTTTACTGTCATAAACAATACATTCGTTACGGTCACCGAAATTATCAAACTTCCTGATTGGCGTTAATGAATCAAGGCTAAGCGCCCACGCATCATCATTCTCGCGTGTTGCCAGTATAGTCCGTGACGCGTTATCGAACGCCACCCTCGCGCTACCCCCGCCGGTAACTACACTTTCTGACACCCGTTTAACTTTTAGCGTATTTGAATCTACCACTGTTACCCGTTCATACAACCGGTCGCAGTGGTACAATTCGTTTCTTTCAGGATTAAACCTGAGGTCCTGAAACTCCAGCGTCAATAGCACCAGTTTGTTATATTTACACGGTTCAGTTCTAAGGTCAAAAGAGTACAACACTTTTGCCTCTGTTTTACTTGCATATAAACGCTCCTTTTGTTTGTCCAGTTCCAAACAATAAAAATTCCCGGGTGCAAGTTTTTGTACTTCGGGATACACCGGTACAATTTTAGAGTACTCATTTTTAATCATAAACAATGTGAATATAACGGCATTTGCGCCTATCAGCGAGAGCAGCATTACAAGTTTCAGTTTTTTCGCGGAAACACAAACTTTTTTCACTACAGCATTATCAACAGTTTCGCAGTAATACAACAGAAGCGAGGGAATAAATAGTTCAACAAAAAACGGGATGAATAATAAAACTCTCATTAACACATCAAACCGGTTAGCTGACCAGTCAATCTCGCTGACCTTACGCCCTAAGAAAAATATCAGTATCAGTAATAGTAAATACACAATCCCGCCGTCGAATGTTAACCGGTATGCATGAAACGCTACCAATCCAAGTATCGCGGAAGACACAACAGCCTTTTCCCATACCGTACGGATAAATAAAGAAAACATGTAACTCACCGTAATTGTTGAGAATAATGCCAGCCAAAAATATGGCAGGGTATGAACGGCCTTGAAAAACATAATTGCGGAGGATAGCTTCGCATAATCCATGTTTTGTATTGGCGGGCATACAGATATTACCCAGGGGATAAACCAATCTGTCAAAAAAAAGAGTATGCAGGGCACCACTATCGCAAGTAGGACAACCAAGCGAGCAACACACGCCATTATAAGCATGAATGGCGGATACAGCATTCTGTTGTTACTCTTGTTGTGATACACGATATTATACCTTTGATACGACAACAACCCAGGTTTCTTAACAACACAAACGCAAGGTTAAGTGCAAATTGTCAGCCTTTATTATATAATAAAAAGTATGATGATTAACAAATACGCTTTTTATTTACCGTTGATACTAATATTATGCGCCGCTGTATTTTATCCGAGCTTCAACAATAAATTCACGAATATTGACGATAATTTACTGGTTACAGAGAATCCGGCGATACAAACTTTAACATTAAATTCTGTTAAACACATATTCACCAGCCCGATCAACTACGAGTACAGGCCTATAACATACATACTCTATGCCGTGCAATACAAGTTCTTCGGGTTAAATCCGCGGGGATATCACGCAGTAAGCCTTATACTGCACCTGTTGAATACAGCTTTAATATTCATCTTTGCCATGGTCCTTACAAAACACTATTTTCTCGCTATTTTCACAAGTATCATTTTCGGGATACACCCGTTGCAGGTACAGCCCGTCGCGTGGATTGCCGGGCAGGATGACTTGGTATACACTACATTTTATTTACTGACATTAATTTACTACTCAACACAAAAACGTGAAGGGAACCGGGCCTACCACATTTTTTGTTATACACTATTTTTATTAGCGTTACTCTCCAAACCATTAGCTGTTACAATACCCTTCGCGCTGGTTTTGATAGACTTTTATAGCGAAGGAAAACTCGCGGTTAAACAGTTAATCAATAAAATACCGTTTATCATAATCGCACTGGCTTGGGCTGGATTTACAATAACAACTTTAGGAATGTCCCGGGAGATGATGAACGTCCAGAACCGCTTGTTTGATTTACGCTTAACCTTTTATGAATTAAGCATATACTTTTCAAAAATTATACTTCCCACAAAACTGGCGTGTATATACCCATCTAATTCATTAAATAATATTTTGTCAGTTATTATAGTCCCAGCAATAATATATTTTATTTATTACATAGCAAAAAAAGACCGGTTAATATTTTTTGGCGCAGTATTTGCGGGCATAACAATTTTTCCGGTATTACACATATTTGTTGTCCAAGCCATATCTGACCACAGAATGTACCTCACAATGGCGGGAATAGCGCTGATGATCTCAGAACTATTATTAATCACCCAATGTTTTTTAAACAAAACCTTTCACAATAAACTTGGTACTACTGTAATCATCATAACCTGTATATTGATCACAATAACCCTCTCATTATTGTCAAACAGCAGGACAAAAGTGTGGTTTAATAGTTATACTCTGTGGAACACGATGCTAAAAGATTACCCGGATAACGAGCTGGCATTGGCTTATCGGGGGAAAGCGTATTTTAAAGATGGTATGTACGACAAAGCGCTAATTGACTACAACAAATCTTTATCCATAAAACTATACCCCTCAACATTGAAAAACCGCGGGGAATTATATTGTGCGATCGGTGAATATGAAGCCGCGATCCCGGATCTTACTTTAGCAATTAACCGTACTCCTCATAAATTTGAAGCGTTGGTATTAAGAGGGAATGCTTATTACCAACTAAAGAAATACCAAAACGCGATTGACGACTATAATGAAGCAATAAAACAGGACCCAAACTACGAACTTCTATATTCAAGCCGCGCAG